>DAICZL010000411.1 GCA_027311165.1 bacterium | reverse complement strand
GAGCAGCGCCGGCAGCAGTTCCGCCCGCTTCCAGGACAGCACCGGACCGATCGACATCGCCGCGAACAGCGGCAGCGCCAGGGGAAACACGGTGGCGTTGAAGAACGGTGCGCCGACGCTGATCTTGGCGCCGAACAGCAGCTCCGCGAACAGCGGATAGGTGGTGCCGGTCAACACCACCGCGGCGATCGAGCACAGCAGGACGTTGTTCAGCACCAGCGCCCCTTCGCGCGAGACCGGCGCGAACAGGCCGGACCCGGCCAGCGCGGGGGCGCGGAAGCCGAACAGCAGCAGGCTGCCCCCGATCACCAGCGCCAGCAGACCCAGGATGAACACACCTCGCGTCGGATCGTTGGCGAAGGAATGCACGGAATTGAGAATGCCCGAGCGCACCAGGAAGGTGCCCGACAGCGACAGCGAGAAGGTGGCGATGGCAAGCAGGATCGTCCAGCTGCGCAGCGCCTCGCGCTTTTCCACCACGATGGCGGAATGCAGCAGCGCGGTGCCGGTCAGCCAGGGCAGCAGCGAGGAGTTCTCCACCGGATCCCAGAACCAGAATCCGCCCCAGCCCAGCTCGTAATAGGCCCACCAGGACCCGAGCGCGATGCCGCCGGTCAGCAGGCACCAGGACGCCAGTGTCCAGGGCCGCACCCAGCGACCCCAGGCGGCATCGACGCGGCCTTCCAGGAGTGCGGCGACCGCGAAGGCGAAGGGAATGGCGAAGCCGACATAGCCGCCATAGAGGATCGGCGGATGGAAGGCGAGGCCCGGGTCCTGCAGCAGCGGGTTCATGTCGTGCCCATCCGCCGGCACCGGCCATACCCGCAGGAACGGGTTGGAGGTGAGCACCGCGAACAGCAGGAACCCCGCCGAGGTGAAGCCCAGCACGCCGATCACCCGCGCCCGCAGTGATGACGGGAGATTGCCGCCGAAGGACGCTACCGCGCCGCCGCACAGCGCCAGGATCAGGCACCACAGCAGGATGGATCCCTCGTGGTTCCACCAGGTGCCGGTGATCTTGTAGAGCATCGGCTTGAGGCTGTGGCTGTTCTCGACGATGTTCGCGACCGAGAAATCCGACACCACCGCGGCCCAGACCAGCGCCCCCGCGGCGGTGGCGAGCGCGATCAGCTGGCCGAGCGCCAGCGCCGGCGCGGCCGCCATCAGGCGGGCATCGCGGCGCCAGGCGCCATAGAGCGGGATGGCCGCCTGGGCGAAGGCCAGGGCGGTGGCGAGGGCGAGGGCGAAGTGGCCGAGTTCGGGGATCATGGCGCTGCCGCGGTTGCTGAGTTCAGGCATCTAGCAGGCTGGGAGAAAAGGCAAGGCCGGGGGCTGCGTCCCGGACCCGGCATTCCCCGGGGGTCACCGTTCAGAGGAACGGGTCTGGGACCCGGGGCCCCAGTGGGTTTCCAATGGACAGAGCCCCTTGGCCTTACCTTTTCTTCGTCGCCCACTGCGGCAGGCCCCTGGCGTTGGGGTCCTCATTCGCGATTTCGCGACGCGGGTTCCGACCAGATTTCTGGCATGCTCGGCATTCCTCCTTGCGGCGGTCGATCTCACCCCTGTCCGCGCCAGGGCAAGGGAGACGCCGACCTCTCCGACGCCCGGCCTCTCCGACGACGCGGCAGCTTACGTCATGGGGCGAGACTGCGTCGATGGCGTCAGGCTGGCATCCGCCCTGGTGCGGGCTGCCATCGCCCGTTCACCCCGGCGCGACCAGTCAGCCTGATGGGATCCGTCACCGGGGGTTTCTTCCACCCTGCCCCGCAAGCAGGGTTTCCCGCCGGCGCCGGCGCGGCCAGACTGGATTTCCAAGTTCAGGTGCCCCCCGATGTCCGACACCGACCCCGCCCTGATGACCGCCGAGGATTTGCGTGCGCTGTATGCCGCCGGGCGGCTCAGCCCGGTCGAGGCTCTGGAGGCGGTGCAGGCGCGGATCGCCCGGCTCAACCCGGCGTTGAACGCATTTGCGGTTTTGAACCCGGCAGCTCGCGTCGCGGCGGCCGAGAGTACCCAGCGCTGGGCCGCAGGGCGGCCGCTGGGGGCGCTGGATGGCGTGCCCTGCACGGTCAAGGACCTGGTCAACCTGGCCGGCTTTCCGACCCGCCGCGGCAGCCGCCTGACCGATCCGGCGCCGGTCCTCGAGGACGCACCGGCGGTGCTGGGCCTGAAGGCCGCGGGCGCGGTGATCCTGGGCAAGACCACCACCACCGAATTCGGCTGGAAATCGCCTGGCGACTGCCCGCTGCACGGCATCACCCGCAATCCCTGGAACCAGGCCTTCACCACTGGCGGGTCTTCTTCCGGCGCCGGGGCGGCGGGGTCGGCGGGATTCGGGCCGCTGCATCTGGGCACCGATGCCGGCGGGTCGATCCGCATTCCCGCCGCCGGGTGCGGGCTGGTGGGGCTGAAGCCCAGCTATGGTCGCGTGCCGCAATGGCCGGCCGGCGCCTTTGCCGCGGTTGCCTGCGCCGGGCCGCTGGCGCGCAGCGTCCGCGATGCCGCCCTGATGCTGACCGCTCTGGCAGGCTTCGACCTGCGCGATCCGTTCTGTCTGCCCGACCCCCCGCGCGACTGGACCGAGGGGATCGAGGACGGCGTCGCCGGCCTGACCGTGGCGCTGCTGCGCCGCCCCGGCTTCGACGCGCCGGTCGCTGCCGGCGGCGTCGCCGCGGTGGAGCAGGCGGCCGGCCTGCTGGCCGAGGCCGGCGCGGTGGTGGAGCAGGCGGACCCCGTCCTGCCGGACACGCTGGAGGTGTTCGCCCGGGTCTGGGGGGCAGCGCTCGCCGCGCTGGTCGACGGGTTCCCCGCGGAAAGCCGGGCGCTGCTTGACCCCGGCCTGCTGGAGGTCGCGGCCGCCTCGGCGGGGATGCCTGCCACGGAATTCATCCGCGCCGACGGGCTGCGTGCCCAGGCCGGCCACGTGATGGCCCGGTTCCATCAGCGCTACGATCTGGTGCTGTGCCCCACCGTGCCCGGACCGCCGCCGCTCGCGGATGCGCCGACACTGGATCCGGTTCGGGCGCTGTGGACCGCCTGGGCGCCGTGGACCTTTGCCTTCAATCTCAGCCGCCAGCCTGCGATCAGCGTGCCGATGGGGCTGGGTCCAGATGGCCTGCCGCGATCGGTGCAAATCGTGGCGGCACAGTATCGCGATGATCTGGTGCTGCGGGCGGGGCGGCTGATCGAGGCGGCCGGAGCGCTGCCCTGGCCGATGGCTTGACCCGGTTGATGGACTGGCCCGGTTGATGGACTGGCCGCGTCCGGGGACGCAGCCGCGCGCACCCTCTCCCTCGCGATCCTGGGTGGTGCGCAGGACCCCGTGTGCGACCGGTCCTGCCCTCAGCGCGCCCGTGCTTCCTCGATCGGTTCGGGGCCCTTCACGCCATCGCAGGAGGCCAGCGCCAGGAATGGCCGGGGATCGATGGCCCGGCCATCGATGCGCACTTCGAAATGCAGATGCGCGCCATGTGCCCGCCCGCTGGTGCCGACCGAGCCGATCACTGCGCCCTCGGCCACCGTCGCACCCGTGGTGATCCCCTGTGCGAAAGACGAAAGATGCGCGTACCGCGTGACGATGCCGTCCTGGTGGCGCAGGTCGATGATGTTGCCATATTCAAAATACCAGCCAGCATAGACCACCACCCCCGCCGCTGGTGCCCGGACCGGCGAGCCATAGGGCGCCGTAAGGTCGACGCCGGTGTGGAAGCCGTGCCGGCCGGTCGGTCCAAAACCGCGGCTGAGTTCCTTCAGCGCCACCGCCGGCATCAGCATGTGGCCGCACAGCGCCGGTGGGGCTCCATCGGCCCGGGCCGGAGCGGGCAGCCCCAGGCTGGACAGAAAAGCCGCGGGAAACGCGGCCCACAGCACAACCAGAGATTTTCTCATTCCCCTTCTGTAGCAGGCTGAGCCGGGTTTGCCACCCTGCATCGTGGCAGGGCGATGAATCGTTCGGGGTCCACCGGGGTGCCGGCCAGCCGCACCTCGAAATGCAGATGCGTGCCATAGGTCACGCCAGTGCGCCCAACCCGGCCGATCCATTCCCCGGCGGCCACGTTCTGTTGGCCCATGGCGAGCTTCGGCGCGACGCTGCCCAGATGGGCATAGCGGGTGACATAGAAGCCGGTGGCCGGGGTGCCGTGCTGCAAATCGATCTCCAGCCCGTCGGCGCCGCGCCGGCGCAGCGCCACCACCCGCCCGGAGGCGGCGGCGCGCACCCCCGCCCCGGCGGGGGCGGGCAGGTCGATGCCCAGATGCATCCGCGCCGCCCGGGGCCCCACCGCCGCGCGCGGGCCAAAGGGCGAGGAGATGCAGGCGGGCGAGACCGGCGACCGTAATTCTCCGGGTGCCGGCTGGCCCGGGGCTGGTTCAGGTGCCGGGGTGGGAGCCATCAGCGCCGGCGCCGGCGGAGGTTGTGCTGGCAGGATCAGGGGCTGGCCCGGCGTCGTCTGTGCCAGGGCGCACCAGGGCGCCGCGATCAGCCAGGCACAGACCAGCCCGCGGATCGCCTTGCGGCCCGTGGACGGGTCGGTCCGGCGTCGCCCCCCCGTCGGCCATCGCCGGTCTGCTCGGTAGGGTGCCAAGGCTGGACCTGGGTCGGCCGCTTTCGTTCAGCCCTTGTGGCGCAAGCGGCGCACCGCTTCCTGATCGAAGCTGAACCCCCAGCCCGGCGCGTCGCAGACCAGCGCCATACCGTGTTCGTCCAGCCGTACCGCCTGGCCGTAGATCGGCTCCAGCCAGGGCATGTGCTCCAGATAATGCGCATTCGCGGCCGAGGCGAGCAGCGGCAGGCTCATCTCGGTGAACAGATGGGTGGACAGCGGCACGTTGGCGGCCTCGCACAGATGCCCGGGCTTGAGGAACTCGGTGGCTCCGCCCATGCGCTGCAGATCGGGCATGATTACATCGGCGGCATGGGCGTCCAGCATCCGCTTCACGCCGCGATGGGTCCACACCGTCTCGCCGCTCGCCAGCGGCGTATCGAGCGCCGCGGCCACCGCCGCCTCGCCGGCATGGTCGTGGCAGATCACCGGTTCCTCGAACCAGGTCAGGTCGAACGCTTCCAGCATCCGCCCCAGCCGGATCGCCTGCGGCACGAAAAGCTGCTGGTTGGCGTCCGCCATCAGGGCCACCTCCGGGCCGATCGCCTGGCGCACCGCGCGCACCCGGGCGATGTCCTCCGCCGGGTCCGGCTTGCCCAGGCGGATCTTCATCGCGCGGAAGCCCTGCGCCAGGAATCCTGCCGCTTCCTGCTGCAATTCCTCGATCGTGCTGCCGAGCCACAGGCCGCCGCTGGCATAGGTGCGTACGCGGTCATGCGCGGCCCCCAGCAGATGCGCGACGTTCAGCCCGGCCGCTTTGCCGCGCAGATCCCACAGCGCCGTGTCGAGCGCTGCCAGTCCGAGGATCGAGACACCTTCGTAGCCGATGAAGTTCAGGTCCTTCCAGGCGCGCGCGGTCAGGCTGCCGCCCCGGCGGGGATCGAGGCCGAGCACCAGCGGTTCCAGGCTGCGCACCATCTCGTGCAGCACCGACAGACGCCGGCCGTTGACGGTCAGGATCAGGCCCTCGCCGGTCACGCCCTGATCGGTCTCCAGCGTGGCGAGCACGCAGTCGATCGAGTGCAGCGCGAAGATCGCAGCGACGATCGGCGGGGTGAAGGGCAGATGCACCACATCGGTGCGCAGGCGGACGATTTTCATCGAACTGATCCTTTCAGGTCAGGGCCAGGGCTGGTTCCCTGCGGTCCTGCGGGACCCGCCAGGGGCAAGGCGCTGGAACCCGATACCCGGCCCAGTCGCGCGGGGATGGGTGCGGGGCTCGCAAAGGGCTTTCAGCCGCGCAGCACGCTCGGCTCCGACACCCGGAACCGGTGCAGCACCTCGGGATCGGGATCGCGTCCCAGCCCCGGCTGATCGGGTACGCGGACGGACCCGCCCGGGGCCAGAACCAGTTCGTGATAGGGGCTGGCTTCCAGGTCCATGAACAGCCGCTCGAAAGGTGCGCCTGGCGCCAGCGTCGCGTGCAGATGCAGCGAGGCCAGCCAGCCAGGTCCGAAATAGGCGCAATGGGGCACCAGCTTCACCGAGAACGCATCGGCGAGCGGGGCGATGCGCAGCATCTCGCTCAGCCCGCCGATCTTGGTGATGCTGGGCTGGGCGATGTCCAGAGCCCCGGCTTCGAACTGGCTGCGGAAATCATGCAGCCCGGCGGCGTTCTCGCCGGCCGAGATCGGCACGCCGCCCTCCCGGCGCACCCGCGCCAGCCCGTGATGATCTTCGGGCGGCCAGACCGGTTCTTCGAGCCAGGCGAGGTCATAGGGCGCGAGGCGTCGGGCCATCGCAATCGCCTGCGCCACCGTCCACGGGCAGTTGGTGTCGAGGCTGAGGCCGAGCCCGGGCCCGATCGCCGCCCGTGCCGCGGCCACCTGGGGCACGTCGATCTCATGCAGCTTGACGTGGCGGTAGCCTTGTTGTGCCGCGCGGATGCAGGCCTCGCCCACCACGGCAGGATCGCCGTAGCGCAGCAGACTGGCATAGGCGGGCAGGGATCCGACCGGGCTGCCGCCCAGCAATCGCCACAGCGGCAGCCCGGCCGCCTTGGCGGCGATGTCCCACAGCGCGATGTCGATCGCAGAGAGCGCGTAGACCAGCGGCCCGTTGCGGCCGAACAGGTGGAAGGTCTGCGCCAGCCGCTCCATCAGGCCGCGGATGTCACGTGCGTCCTGACCGAGGCAGGCTGGCGAGACCTGGGTGTCGAGGGCGGCGCGGGTTGCGCTACAGCAGCTATGGCCGAAGCCCTCACCCCAGCCTTCCAACCCCTGGTCCGTGATCACCCGGACCAGCAGCGTGTCGAGCCTGGTCCAGTTCAGCCCGCTGAATGCCTCGGCGGTGGCCCCGATATCGCAGTTCACCCGGATATGATGGGTTTCGATCGCGGTGATCTTCATTGGTCTTTCCCCCGCTCTGCCGGCCAGGCGCGCCGCAAGCCGGAAGAATTGATCAGATCACCTGGGTGCGCGGCGGTCAAAAGACGGGCGCGGGGGCAGGCTCTCCTCCCGCCGGGAGGTGCTCTACGGGGGATGCCGGGTCCCAGCGGGTCATGGCGACCGCTGATCCGTGGCGGGTTCCCCAAGGGGCCATGGGGACAGAGCCCCTGGCCTTGCCTCGCCCCCCGAAACTCAGAACATCGAAGCGGCCCGGAAGTGCGGGCTGCACAGCACGATCTGCTGCTTGGCCGCCTTCACGCTGGTTTCGGTCACCTGGAGCCCCCGCCTGCGCAGGGCGGCCGCCAGATGCCGCGCCGCCAGCGCCTCGCCCGCGCGTTCGGCATCATCGAGGATGACGATGAATTCCCGCCCCAGCAGCCCGGCCAGCGCCGCGGCGGCACCCAGCCTGGCATGGCGGGTCGCCCTGGTGCCAGCCGGCGGCCCATCGACGATCACCAGATCGGGCACCGGCAGGTCCATCCCGTCCAGCTCATAGAAACCCCCGGGGCCGGTAAGCGGCGCCTGACGGATCGGGAACCCGACCTGTCCGCCGATCCGCCCTGCCCAGCCGGCATCGTGCTCGATGCTGGTGATCTGCAGATCGGCTCCCGGAAGGCGCGCCAGCCCATCGAGCAGCAGGCTGGTCTGGCCGGCGCCGAATTCCATCACCTGGCGCACCGGCAGTTCGCGCACCGTGCGCAATACCAGATACAGCAGGCTGTGGTTCGCCGCCGCGCCGATCGGGTGGTAGATGTCCTCGAGCCCGGCACGGGCCAGATCGCGCAGGAACAGATGCTGGTAGACCGCCTCACGCGCTGGATCGAGCCGGATTTCCCGTGCCACCGCCAGGCGTAGCGCCTCCGGCAGACGGCGGATCGTACGGGCCCAGTCGGGGGCGGCGAACGGCATGACGCCTCCTTCGCCGCAGGTTAGGCGAGTTGACCACGAATACGCAATCCTGGGTGGCGGAATTTGGGTTGCTTGCTATCCATCCCTCTCACGAATCGGGTAATGGATTGAGATCGTGATCTTGTCCGGGGCAGTCCGTTGCAATTTGCTGCGAATTTCGGCTGCCAGATCTGGCGATCCGTGCCATTCTGACCCTGCATCGACCTGGAGGGGACCTTATGGCCAGAATTAGGCATGTCGTGGTTTTGATGCTGGAAAACCGGTCGTTTGACTGCCTGCTCGGCCGGCTCTATCCGCGCGGCCCCGGCTTTCACGGGTTGAGCGGGCAGGAGGGCAATGTCTGGCACAAGCCCGACGGTTCCGCCCAGCTGGTCGAGGTCTGGACCAATACCGCAATGTCTCCGGCGACCGCGACCATTCCGGACCCTGATCCCGGTGAACTGTTCACCGATATCGCTATGCAGCTCTATGGTCTCGATGGCGCCATCCCCGGTGCCGCTGCCACGATGAGCGGCTTCGTGGACAACTACATGCGCCAGCCGGCAGCATCGGCGGCGGGGGCGAAGATGCCCGACCCTTATGCGGTGATGCACGGCTTCACCGAACAGCAGATGCCAGTGATCAGCGGGCTTGCCCGCGCTTTCGGCGTGTCCGACAGCTGGCACGCTTCGGCGCCCTGCCAGACCTGGCCCAACCGCTTCTTCGTGCACTGCGCGACCGCGGCGGGCTATGTTAACAACTCGCCGCCGCATTTCCCCTATACGATGCCGACCATCTTTAGCCGTCTGGCCGCAGCCGGGGCGGATTGGAAGCTGTATTTCCATGACATGCCGCAGGCCGCGACGTTGACCGAACTCTGGCTGCAGGCGCCGACGCATTTCCGCGATTTCGGCCTGACCTTCGCCGCCGATGCTGCCGCCGGCACGCTGCCTGAATACAGTTTCATCGAGCCGCGCTATTTCCCCGATGTCTTGCTGGGCGAGATGCCCAATGATCTGCATCCGCCACATAATGTCAGTTATGGCGAACAACTGATCGCGCAAGTTTACAATGCACTACGATCGGGGCCGGGCTGGAAGCAGACATTGCTGGTGATCACCTGCGACGAGCATGGCGGCATCTACGACCATGTGCCCCCACCGGCAGCGGTGTCGCCCGGTGGCGCCATGCCGGATGGCTTCGCCTTAGACCGGTTCGGTGTGCGGGTGCCGGCGGTGCTGGTCTCGCCCTGGATCGCGCCGGGCAGCGTCATCCGCCCGCCCGGC
>DAICZL010000524.1 GCA_027311165.1 bacterium | reverse complement strand
TGGGTTCCAAGGGCCTATCGGCCCTTGGCGGGTCCAGGGCAGAGCCCTGGCCTTTCTTTGCTGCCACACCGCCGCCACCGCACCCAAGCCGCCCCCCGGCCGCGCCAGGCGAACCCCTCGGCCGTCGCAAGCTGTCTCTGGCCGGCCGTTCTGTCATCGCGCCGGCGCAGGGCACACAGTTGATCGCCGCACTTGAACCGCGCCGCCCCCTGGTCCAGTGTCGTTGCGTCCCGTCCATCCGGCGCGGGAGAGAGCGGCCTGCGCGAGCAGGTTCGCCGCCGAAGGCGCAACCGGCCCCCGGAAACGCTCAGGCTCAATGGACCGCGTCGGAACAGGGATCTCTGGAAAGCCGGTCCGCGTTACGTGTGGGCCGCACCGAAGGAGTAAGATGCCCGATGGGGCATCGAATCTCTCAGGTTCCGCGACAGAGGGGGGTCGAACCCGTCGGCATGGCGCCGGTGGGCGACCTGTCGGCGGAGTATGCATGCCAGACGATCCAGAGTTTTTGCAGAGCACACCGCTCGATGCGCTGCATCGTTCTCTCGGCGCCCGTATGGTGGGGTTCGCCGGCTATGCCATGCCGGTGCAGTATGGTCCGGGGATCATCGCCGAGCATCTGCATTGCCGCGCGGCGGCCGCGCTGTTCGATGTCTCCCACATGGGCCAGGCGAGCCTGTTCGGCCCTGCTTCGGCGGCGGCGCTGGAACGTCTGGTGCCCGGGGACATTGCCGGGCTTCCCCCCGGGCGGCAGCGCTATACGCTGCTGACCAACGCGGCGGGCGGTATTCTCGATGATCTGATGGTGGCGCGGCTCCCGGCTGATCGTCTGTTTCTGATCGCCAATGCCAGCCGCAAGGCAGCGGATTTCGCCCGGATCGCAGCAGCGCTGCCGGCTCGTGTGCGTTTCTGCCCGCACGAGGACCGCGCATTGCTCGCCCTACAGGGCCCGCTCGCGGCCGCGGTGCTGGGGCGTTTCGCGCCCGAGGCCGTTGCGCTGCCGTTCATGGGGGTCGCCGAAACGATGTTGGACGGCGTGCCCGCCATCGTCTCGCGCAGCGGCTATACCGGCGAGGACGGGTTCGAGATCTCTCTCCCGGCCGACCGGGCCGAGGCAGTCGCGACCCGTCTGCTCGCCGAACCCGAGCTGCTTCCCGCCGGTCTCGGCGCCCGCGACAGCCTGCGGCTGGAGGCCGGGCTGTGCCTGTATGGCAGCGACATCGACGAGGGGACCACGCCGATCGAGGCTGGTCTGACCTGGACGATCGGCAAGCGCCGGCGGATGGACTGGGATTTTCCCGGCGCCGCGGCAATCCGTGATCAGCTGGACAACGGTGCGCCGCGACTGCGCGTCGGTCTGCGGCCGGAAGGCCGCGCCCCGGCCCGGGCCGGGACAGTGATCGCGGGCGAGGATGGCAGCGACGCCGGCATCGTGACCTCCGGCGGGTTCTCGCCCAGCCTGAATGCGCCGATCGCCATGGGCTATCTGCGCCGCGACCTCGCCGCGGACGGCACCAGGGTGAACCTGCTGGTGCGGGGCAAGGCGCTGCCGGCCCTGGTCTGCCAGCTGCCTTTCCTCGCCCATCGCTACGCCCGCCTTTCCTCCACCAAGCACGCCTGAGGAGCCGACCATGACCGAGACGCGCTTCACCAAGGACCATGAATGGGTCCGGCTCGACGGGCGGATCGTGACCGTCGGGATCACCGAGCATGCGCAGCAGGCGCTGGGCGATCTGGTGTTCGTCGAACTGCCCGAGCCCGGAAGGACGCTCGCCGAGGGCGAGGCCTGTGCCGTGGTGGAAAGCGTGAAGGCCGCCTCGGACGTCTATGCGCCGCTTGCCGGCCGCGTCACGGAGGCCAACGCCGCGGTGGTTGAGGAGCCGGCACTTGTGAACCGCGAGCCCACCGGGGCCGGCTGGTTCTTCCGGCTGGAGCTCGACGATCCCTCCGCCGTCACGGCGCTGATGGACGAGGCGGGCTATGCCGCCTTCCTGGAGACGATCTGATGGACACGCTCGCCGATCTCGCAGAACTCGAAGCGGCCGATGGCTTCATCGCCCGCCATATCGGTCCCGGCCCGGCCGAGATCGCGGCGATGCTGGACGTGGTCGGCGCGGCTTCGCTCGAGGCGCTGATCGATCAGACGGTTCCCCCCGCCATCCGCGCCGACGCGCTGGCAGGGCTGCCGCCGCCGGTGGACGAGGCCGGGCTGCTGGCCGAGCTGCGCGGACTGGCGGTGCGCAACGACCGGGTGAAATCGCTGATCGGGCTGGGCTATCACGGCACCAGCACCCCGCCGGTGATCCTGCGCAACGTGTTGCAGAACCCGGCCTGGTATACCGCCTATACGCCCTACCAGCCCGAGATCGCGCAGGGCAGGCTGGAGGCGCTGCTGACCTTCCAGACCCTGGTCTGCGAGCTGACCGGGATGGAGATCGCCAATGCCTCGCTGCTGGACGAGGCCACCGCCGCGGCCGAGGCGGTGGCGCTCGCGCACGCCGTCGCGACGGCGAAGTCCGCGGTGATCGCGGTCGCGGCGGATGTGCATCCGCAGACCCGCGCCGTCGTGGCGACGCGTGCCCGCCCGCTTGGTCTGCGCCTGGTGGATTTTCCGGCAGGCGATCCCGCGGCAATCGTCGCATGCGCCCCGTTCGCGGTGCTGCTGCAATATCCCGGATCGACCGGCGCGCTGCGGGATCTGGGGGGGGAGATCGCCGCTTCCCATCAGGTGGGCGCGCTCGCCATCGTCGCGGCGGATCCGCTGTCGCTGGTTCTGCTGACCCCGCCCGGAGCGATGGGGGCCGACGTGGTGGTGGGGTCCTGCCAGCGCTTCGGTGTGCCGATGGGCTTCGGCGGGCCGCATGCCGCGTTCTTTGCCACGCGCGATGCCTACAAGCGGCATCTGCCGGGCCGGCTGGTCGGCGTCAGCATCGATGCCGCCGGCGCGCCCGCGCTGCGGCTCGCCTTGCAGACGCGCGAGCAGCACATCCGGCGCGAACGCGCCACTTCCAACATCTGCACCGCGCAGGTGCTGCCGGCGGTACTGGCGGCCTTCTATGCCGTCTGGCACGGCCCTGACGGCCTGCGCCGGATCGCGCGGCGGGTGAACCTGCAGGCGCGGCTGCTGGCGGAAGCGGCACGCCAGGGCGGGCTGCGGCTGCGCCACCAGCAGTTCTTCGACACGCTGGTCCTCGAGACCCCCCGGGCCGATGAGGTGATGGCCGAAGCCCTCGCCCAGGGCTTCAATCTGCGCCGGATCGGTGCCGACGCCATTGCCATCGCGCTCGACGAGACGGTCACGCATGCCGAGCTGTCACGCCTCGCCGGGGTGCTGGGCGGCACGCTTGGCGCCGCCGCGGACTCGCTGCCGGAAGCGCTGCGCCGCGGGCCCGGTCTGCTGGCGCAGGCGGTGTTCACCACCCACCATGCCGAGCACGCGATGCTGCGCTATCTGCGCCAGCTGGCCGACAAGGACATCGCGCTCGACCGCAGCATGATCCCGCTCGGCTCCTGCACGATGAAGCTGAACGCGGCCGCGGAGATGATCCCGATCACGCTGCCCGGCTTCGCCGACATCCACCCGTTCGCACCGGCCTCCCAGACCGAGGGGTACCGCGCGGTGATCGACGGCCTGGCTTCCTGGCTGGCCGCGATGACCGGCTTCGCCGGCGTCTCGCTGCAGCCCAACGCCGGTTCGCAGGGCGAATTCGCCGGCCTGCTCGCAATCCGTGCCTGGCACGAGGCGCGGGGCGAGGAGGGCCGCGATATCTGCCTGATCCCGGCCAGCGCGCATGGCACCAATCCCGCGAGTGCGGCCATGGCCGGGCTGAGCGTGGTGGTAGTGGGCTGCGACCGTGCCGGCAATGTCGATCTGGCCGATCTGCGGGCCAAGGCGGCCAGGCACACGGCGCGCCTCGCGGCGCTGATGATCACCTATCCCAGCACGCATGGCGTGTTCGAAAGCGCCATCCGCGAGATCTGCGCCGTGGTGCACGCCCATGGCGGCCAAGTCTATATGGACGGGGCCAATATGAACGCACAGCTGGGCCTGACCAGCCCGGCCGCGATCGGCGCCGATATCTGCCATCTGAACCTGCACAAGACGTTCTGCATCCCCCATGGCGGCGGCGGCCCCGGTGTCGGTCCGATCGCCGTGGCCGCGCATCTGCTGCCACATCTGCCCAACCATCCGCTGCGCACCGATGCCGGCCCGGCGAGCGGGGTGGGCCCGGTCGCCGCCGCACCGTTCGGCAGTGCCCTGATCCTGCCGATCAGCTATGCCTATGTGCGGATGATGGGCGCTGCCGGGCTGCGGCGGGCGAGCCAGGTTGCGATCCTGAACGCCAACTATGTGGCCGACAGGCTGGCACCGCATTATCCGGTGCTGTATCGCGGTGAGGGCGGGAGGGTCGCCCATGAATGCATCATCGACTGCCGCATCTTCCAGGACAGTACCGGCATCGTGGTCGAGGACATCGCCAAGCGGCTGCAGGATTACGGCTTCCACGCCCCCACCATGTCCTGGCCGGTGGCGGGCACGCTGATGATCGAACCGACCGAGAGCGAGACCCAGGCCGAGCTCGACCGGTTCTGCGCGGCGATGATCGCGATCCGCGCCGAGATCGCCGCGATCGCCGAAGGCCGGATGGACCGCGCCGACAACCCGCTGAAGCACGCTCCCCACACCGCCGAAGCGGTGCTCGCCGAGCCCTGGCCGCACACCTATCCGCGCACCCAGGCCGCGTTCCCGCTGCAATTCGTCAAGGCCGGGAAATACTGGCCCCCGGTCTCGCGGGTGGACAATGTCCATGGCGACCGCAACCTTGTCTGCACCTGCGCCCCACTCGAGTCCTATGAGCGGGCAGCGGAGTAGCCCGGCAGGACCATCCCACCCGCGGGGATAGATGACGAAATCGCGACATTCCTGATAATATTCAGTGAAAATCTTTGTACCGCATCCAGGAGTCTTCCGCCCGAATCCGTTCGCATGACAAGAAAAGGCACGTAGCCGAGGGCGGTTCGGCTCAAGCGGCGTCCAGCCAATTGCACGAATGCTCCGGCTGATGCTAACCCCCACGCCTCAGGCCGGGCCAGCCGTCGCCTGAACGGAGTTCCCGCTGACGCCTGCTGAGAAAGGGATCGTGGTGAGGCTGCAGAGATCGGATCACGCGGAACGGCCCTGCCTTGCTCGGCCCACCCGAATCGGGGTGCGCCGGGATGGCCGGACGCCGGCAGTCGCGGCGACGACGGCATGATCGCCCGGCGGGCGCTGGTGCTGGCCGGCGGCAGTGCTTTGATCGGGCGGAGGGCGGCGGCGCTGCCGGTCGCCCCCGCGCCGGTCTCCCCCGCCCCGATCGGCACCGATGCCACCCTCGCCTTCCGCCTGATGCGCCATGACACCGAGATCGGCCGGCACACCATCACCTTCGACCGGCAGGACGAGCAGCTTCACGTTCATATCGCGGTGGATGCGCTGGTCAGCATCCTGTCGATCCCGGTGGTGCGCTATCGCCACCGCGCCGAGGAAACCTGGGCCGGCCCGGTGCTGATCGGACTGACCGGCGAAACCGACAAGAACGGCGCTCGTGGCTGGATGCAGGCGCGCCATTCCGGGGCGGGCCTGGTGATCAGCGGCAGCAAGACCCATGAATATCTGGCGCCGGAGTCAGCGCTGCCGACCAGCTACTGGAACCGCCGCATGCTGGACGGACCGATGATCAGCCTGGAGGACGGGGTGCTGCTGCACCCGAAGGTCTCGCCGGGACGGGAGGACACCATCCGCCTCGCCTCCGGCACACCGATCCCGGCCGAACATTACAATCTCAGCGGCGCCTTCGCGGTGGATGTCTGGTACGACCAGATGCAGACCTGGGCGGGGCTCGCCTTCTCCGTCGCCGACGGATCCGATGTCCATTACGAAAGGCTGTGAACGGTGCATTGCGCCGTCACCTGGCCGGGTCACGCCGATGACCGGAACCGGCGAACGCTGATGGCGGTGATCGCCTCGCTGGCCGATATGCTGGCATCCCATGGCGGTGCGCTGATCCTGCCGCTCGCGGTGGTCGAGGGACCGGTGGTCTCTGTGATGGCAGGCTGGCTGTGCGAGCGCGGGCAGATCAGCTGGTACCGGGGGCTCCTGCTGCTGGTCGGCGGGGACCTGATCGGCGATCTGATGTATTATGCGCTCGGCCGGTCGGGCGGGCTGCATCTCGGCCGGCTCGGCAGCCATCGGCTGGCGCGGGTGAAGCTGCCGGAGGGGCTGCTGGTCGCCCTGCATGCCAATGCCACCAGGATGCTGTTGATCGGCAAATGGACCCACGCGATCGGCGCGCCGGTGCTGGTGGGGGCTGGGATCATGCGGATGCAGCTGCCGCGATTTCTGCTGGTCAACCTGCTGGCGACGCTGCCCAAGAGCATCCTGCTGTTCGCCACCGGCTATCTCGCCTGGCCTTACTGGCAGATGGTGGCCCGTCATACGCTGCCGGCCACGCTCGCGCTGCTGGCGATCGGTGCGATCGCGGTGGTGCTGATCCTGCGCAGCCGGCGCGGCGGCTGGACCGGGGCGATCGAGCCGTGAGGATCGCCATGTTCACCGACTATTTCTTCCCCGAACTCGGCGGCATCCAGGATTCCGTGGCGATCACCGGCCGCGCGCTGGGGCGGCGGGGCCATCGCGTCGATATTCACGCGCCGCGCTACGGCAAGGGCGATTTCCGCCGGATCGGCGCGACGATGGGCGAACCCGACCGGGGCGCCAATGTCCGGGTGCGCCGGCGCCGCTCCCTGCCCTTCCCGAGCTCGACCCGCCAGTCGCGGGTGGCCCTGATCTCGCCGCTCGCCTGGATCCGCCTCGGCCTGCAGAGCCGGCCCGACATCATCCATGTCCATTCCTTCTTCGGCGCCGGGCTGGAAGCGCTGCTGAGCGCGGCCTGCCTGGGCATTCCCGTGGTCGGCACCAACCACACCACGGTGGCTGGCTTCGCGCCGCATCTGCCGGTCAGCGCCGATCTGGCGGCGAGCTACGTCCGCTGGTTCTACAACCGCTGCGACCGGATCACCGCGCCGTCGCGTTCGGTGTTCGATGAACTCGGCACGAACGCGCTGATCCCGCCCTGCCAGGTGATCTCCAACCCGATCGATACCGGCCTGTTCTCGCCTTTGCCCGAAGGCAAGGGTTCGGCGCTGAAGGCCCGCTTCGGATTATCCGGCCCGGTGATCACCTTTGCCGGGCGCCTGGGGCCGGAGAAGCATGTCGATGTCCTGCTGCGGGCCCTGGCGCTGCTGGGCAGTTGCGATGACCGGCCCGATCATCTGCCGGAACTCGCGATCGCCGGTCATGGCTCGCAGGAAGCGTCGCTGCGGGCGCTCGCTGCGCAGCTCGGGATCGGATCGCGGGTGCATTTCCTGGGCACGCTCACCCATACCGAGCTTGCCGATCTGCTGCGCGCGAGCGAAGTCTTTGCGATCATGAGCACCAGCGAGACCCAGAGCATGGTGCTGCTGCAGGCGATGGCCTGCGGCATCCCCGTGATTGCCGCGCGTGCGCGGGCGCTGGGCGAATTCGTTACCCAGGCGACCGGCCTGCTGGTCGCCCCGCATGATCACGCCGGGTTGGCAAGCAGCCTCAACGCGCTGCTGGCCAGTCCGCAGCGTCGCCAGGCGCTGGGTGCCGGCGGACGCCGCACGGCCGAACGCTTCGGCATCGACCAGGTCACCGATCAATGGGAGGCGCTCTACCGCGCCATGCTCGACAGGGAAACACACACGTGAATGCGGCCCCCAGCATCAGTTTCGTCGTGCCGGCCTATAACGAGGAAGCGCATCTCGGCCGGACCCTGACGGCGATCCAGGCCGAGCTGAAGCGCACCGGCTGCACGGCCGAGATCGTCGTCGTCGACAATGCGAGTACCGATGGCACCGCTGCTCTGGCCGCCTCCTTCGCCGACGTGATCGTGGTGCACGAACCGGTGAAGGGCCTGGTGCAAGCCCGCCGCGCCGGTTTCCTGAGCGCGAGCGGCGCGCTGATCGCCAATGTCGATGCCGATACCATCGTGACCGAGGGCTGGCTGCAGCATGTGCTGGACGCCTTCGGACGGGACCCGGACCTGGTCGCTCTCAGCGGTCCCTATATCTATTACGACATCTCCGCGGCAAGCCGCGCAGCGGTGCGGGCATTCTACAGCGTCGGCTATCTCTGCTACCTGTTCAGCCGCTTCGTGCTGCGTACCGGCTCGATGATGCAGGGGGGCAATTTCGTGGTCCGCCGCACCGCGCTGGTCGCGATCGGGGGCTATAATCCGCGGTTCAGCTTCTATGGCGAGGATACCGACCTCGCCCGCCGGCTGAGCGCGGTGGGAGCGGTGAAATTCACCTTCCGCCTGCCGGCTCTGTCCTCGGGCCGGCGGCTGATCGGCGAAGGGCTGGTGCGGATCGGCGTTCGCTACGCGATGAATTTCTTCTGGGCGACGTTTTTCCACCGTCCGTTCACCGATGAATGGATCGACATCCGCGATCCCGCGCAGCAAGCCGATCCCGTCCGCGCGACGAGACGGGTGGACCTGCCGGCCCGGGCCGCCCCGATGGCCGATCCGGCGGAACTGGCGCCGGACCACGAGCAACCCGGCTGGGTCGGGCCGGCCTGAGGCGGGCGCCCGACCGGGCCGTGCCCGGCGAAAGCCGGCCGGCACCGGACGCGAAGAGCGATGCGGTTGCAAGGCGATGGTCGCTTCTGAAGCGCCCGTGGCAAGATGACAAACGCTGCCGCGTGCCCAGCGGCATGACCGAGCCGCGCGGCACGAAGCGCATCGGTCGCGGCAGCGCCGGACGGGTCGCGGCGACGTCGCGATCGGGTCGAGGGACGACCGGAACGTCGAATTGCCTGGCATCAGCGGTCTGGTTCCCCCCGGCGTCTGTGCCGGGCTCCGGCTGCCCGGCGGGCTGATCACGTCGGCCAGGGCAACACGCGGCGCCAAGCCACGTGGGCGGCCGATGCCGCGGGAGGTCGGGGTCGGCCAGGAGACCTGCCCGATTTTGGATCAGAGCACGATCGGAACTGGTCGAATCTGATTTGCGATCCGATCGCGCTCTGGGATCGGGCGGGGCGAGGGCTCCGCCTCCATGGCCCCGTGGGACCCGCCAGTGACCGGCGGTCCCTGGCCCCGCTTCCATCGGCGAGTGTCCGGCCGCGAAAGGGGCCCCGGACCTCCTTCCGCAGGAGCCGTCGCCGTTCACGGTCCGGGGGCCTGGCCTCTGGCGGATGCCGGGGGCGATCGGGCAGTGCCCAGCCTGCCCTCATGGCGGACTCCCAACGCGGGCTGGCATGACCTGCGATGTTGCCCTGTCGCAGCGTCGGCGAGGGGACGATGAGCCAGATCCGTCGCGGTCTCGACCTGAGCGGGCGGAAGATGGCCGGGAACGATGACCAGCGGCACCCTCCTCTGCGTGGCCCGGAGCGAGGGACCCTCGGCGACGCCAGTCAGGTCCGCATGATCGTCTGCTTTCCGGCGTCTGCTCTCCGGCGGCTCTTTCCGGGGCCCAAGCTGTGTCGCGGGGTGGGTCGGTCGGTGCATCGCCAGGGCCGGCACCGGCGCCGAGAGGCCGGACTCCGGCCGCAAGGACGGCCGCTCAGGAGGCGGGCGCTCGTGCCTGGCCGTTGGTCCGGGATGAACCGCCCGGTCCCAGGGCAACTTCCGGTCAGATGGACTCATCTGATCGGATAAAGTTGCCCGGTAAAACAGACAGTAAGAGCGGTGGCCGATCGTCTATCGGATCGGGCACCGCTCTGGAGCAACTTCCGATCAGATGGACTCATCTGATCGGATAAAGTTGCCCGGTAAAACAGACAGTAAGAGCGGTGGCCGATCGTCTATCGGATCGGGCACCGATCTAGCGCGCCGCCACCGCTGCGGCCGTGATGGTGACCGAGACGGGGGCGGAGGCGATGCCGTTGGCGACCACGAACAGGCTGGCGGCGCCGGTCTCGATGGTGGCCGGAAGCTGGAACCGGGTGGATGAGCTCTTGCCGCCGGCCACCGGCACCTTGGTGTGGCCGAAGCTGCGGGCATAGGCCACATGTCCGGTCGCCGCGTTCACGATCCGCACCAGCGGGTAATTGGTGGCCGACTGGTAGTCGTCGCCATAGGCGGCGCCCTGGGTGAGCCCGGATAATTGCTTGCCCGACAGCTTGTAGCTGCCGCCCGCTGCCAGCGTGGTCGGCACGCTGGTGACCGAGGGCGCCCATTTCGGGTTGGCGGCGCCGGTATCCGTATACAGATCCATCTCGCCGAGGCGGCTGTTGAACAGCACCTGTCCGGTCGGCAGCACCAGCATGAAACCGTCATAGGACGACAGGCTGGCGGCGTTCGCGGTATCGGCGACCTGGGTCAGGGTCTTGCCATTGAACACGAAAAAATGCGCCGGCGTCTGGTAGATGCCGGGGCTCGCCATCACCAGCACCTCGCCGCTGGGCAGCACCGCGGCCGGACCGTCGGCCACGTCGTACTGCGCGCCGGCGATCACCGGGAAGGCCGGCCCGGCACGCCAGAGGCCGCTGCCGGCCTCGTAGATCGCATTGGCGCTGCTGGCCCCGACGGCGAACACGGTGCCGTCGGGGCGCAGGATCTGCGGCCCGATCTCGCCACCAAGGATCAGGCTGGCGGGCGTACTGCCGGCGCTGGTCCAGGCGCCGGTCACGGGATCGTAGGTCTCGGTATTGGTGGGCGGGGCGCCATCGGTGGTGTCGATCGTCAGCACCGCCCCGCTGGGCAGCAGCGACCAGCCCTCTTCGCCGTTGCCGTCGGCCTTGCCGGTGCCGGTCGCGGTCCAGGTGAGCGTCTTGGCGTCCAGCAAGGCCTGCGCGGTGGTGCCGGAATAGCCCGACGCCCCCATCATGAAGATGCCGTTGGCGAGCACCGTGGAGGGGCCGTCGCCGATCCGCGACCACTCGCTGCCGGTGGGCGGCGCCACGCTGGTCCAGGCGTTGGAGACCGGGTCGTAGATCGCGCCCAGATTGGTCCAGACCAGGCTGCCTGCGTTGTATTCACCGCCCTCGACGATCACCCGCCCGTCCGGCAGCACCGCCGAGGCGTCGTAGAGCGGCGCATACCCTGCCGGCATCGTGGCCAGCTGCGACCAGGTGCCGGCCAGGTAGCTCCCCGAATCGTCGGGGGTGAGCCGCCACCAGTTGCCGCTGCCGCCGTTGCTCGGCCCCTGATCCTGGACCATCACCGTGCCGTCGGTCAGCAGCAGCATCGCCCCTGGGTTGAACGGCGGCTGGGTGGCCAGGGTCTGCCAGGGCGAGCCGGCCGGTACCACCGCCGGGGCGAAGGCAGGCAGCGGCGCCGGCGCGATCAGCCGGGCCAGCCGGGCCGGATCTTGCTGCAGACGATCAAACATCACGTGCGAGAGCGGGGCGGGCGGCGGGGCGAGCGGTGCCGTCTGGGCCACACCCGTCTGGGCCGCACCCGTCTGGGCCACACCCGTCTGGGCCACACCCGTTTGGGCGAGGCCCGTCTGGGCCGCACCCGTCTGGGCGAAGCCCGTCTGGGCGATCCCCGACAGCGCCCAGACGGTGCCGGCGAGCAAGGGCAGCAGGCGGAAGCTTCTGGCCGGCATCGGTCGCATTCTCCAGAATTGGGTGTTGGCAGGGCGGTATGCCGGCGATGGGGCCGCCAGGACGGATCGATCCGGATGAGGGTCAGACTGCCCGCCGCTCCGCCGGGGTGCCAGCGACGCAGGGTTGTGCCGGGGCGCTGTCGCGGCGTTGTGATCCTGCCCGCTCGTCCTGCGGCGGCTTTTCCAGTACGGCGGGATGATCGAGCGAGAGCGTGACCACCATCGCCGCGGCGGCGATGGCCAGTTGCCCAGGGTGAAGCTGCCGGTGCCATCCTTGATGGTGCCCATCCGATAGGGCCCGGCGAAGCCCGCCAGATTGCCGGGCACCCCGCCCAAGCCAAGCTCACGCCTGGCGCAGGCTCAGGCCTGGGCGAACACCGGCGGCACCGCCGCCAGGGTGGCCAGCGGAATATGGCAGGCGATCAGGTGTCCCGGCGACGCTTCCTGCACCGGCGGGGGATCGCTGTCGCAGACCGGACCGAGCTTGCGCGGGCAGCGCCCGGCGAAGCGGCAGCCGGGGCCGGGGTTGAGCGGGCTCGGGATCTCGCCTTCCAGCCGGATGCGGACCTGCTTCACGGTGGGGTCGGGGATCGGCACCGCCGACAGCAGCGCCTCAGTATAGGGGTGATAGGGCGGGGCGAACAGCGCCGCCACCTTCCCGCTCTCCATCACCTTGCCGAGATACAGCACCACAACCTCGTCGGCCAGGTAGCGCACCAGCGCCAGGTCGTGGCTGATGAACACCATGCTGGTGCGGCCCTCGGCCTGGATCGACAGCAGCAGGTTGATCACCGCCGCCTGCACCGAGACATCGAGCGCCGAGACCGGCTCGTCGGCGATCAGCAGCGTCGGGTTGCCGGCGAAGGCGCGGGCGATGGCGATACGCTGCTTCTGCCCGCCCGAGAGCTGCCGCGGCAGCGCGTGGCGCAGATGCGCCGGCAGCCGCACCAGTTCCAGCAGCGCCTTCACCCGCGCCTCGGTCTCCGCCCCGCGGCGGGAGACGCCGAATTTGCGCAGCGCGCGGCCGATCGGCCAGCCGACCGAATGGGCGGGGTTGAGGGTCCCGTCGGGGTTCTGGAACACCATCTGAATCGCCGCCACCTGTTCCTGGCTGCGCCCGCGCAGCCTGGTGGCCGCCAGATCGGCTCCGGCGAAGCGCAGGCTGCCCCCGCTCGCGGTGTCCAGCCCGCACAGGATGCGCGCGAAGGTCGATTTGCCGGACCCGGATTCACCGACGATCGCCAGCACCCGTCCGGCACTGGCGGTGAAACGCAGCTGGTCGTTGGCCACCAGCCTGGCGCGGCCGAGGGCGAACACCTTCGACAGCCCGTCCACCTCCAGCACCGCCGCGCCGGCGGCAGGCGCCGCGCCGGCCTGCGATGGCGGCGGCCTGCGCACGCCGCCGAGCTGGTCAAAGCGCACGCAGCGGGCCAGATGCGCCGGACCCGCGTGGTACATCCGGATCGGCCCCTGATCGCAGGCGCCCGGCTCGGCGAAGTCGCAGCGTGGCGCGAAGGCGCAGCCAATCCTCGGCGCACCCGGCGAGGGCACGTTGCCGGGGATCGGGCTCAGCGTCGCGCTGCCCTTGTCCGATCCCAGCCGGGGAATGGCCCCCAGCAGGCCGCGCGTATAGGGGTGACGCGGATCGGCGAACAGCGCGGTCGCCGCCGCGTCTTCCACCAGCTCGCCGGCATACATCACGCCGATCCGGTCGGCGACGCGGGCGATCACCCCGAGATTATGCGAGATGTAGAACAGCGCCGTGCGGTATTTCTCGCGCAGCTCCGCGACCAGATCGAGCACCGCGGCTTCCACCGTGACATCGAGCCCGGTGGTGGGCTCGTCCAGCAGCAGCAGCTTGGGACTGGCGAGCAGCGCCATGGCGATCACCACCCGCTGCTTCTGCCCGCCCGAGAGCTGGTTGGGATAGCGCGCCATCACCGAGGCCGGATCGGGCAGATGCACATCGGCCAGCACCTGCTCGGCCAGGCGCCTCGCCTGCGCCGTGCCGGCCCCGGCATGGGTGATCGGCACCTCCATCAGCTGCCGGCCGATGGTCAGCGTGGGGTTCAGCGCCGTCGCCGGCTCCTGATAGACGATGGCGATCTTCGAGCCGCGTACGCCGCGCAGCGTCTGCTCGCTGGCATGGGTCAGGTCCTGGCCGTCGAAATGGATGCTGCCCGCGGCGATCGCGCCGTTGCGGCCGAGATAGCCCATGATCGCCATGATCAGGGTCGATTTGCCGCAGCCGGATTCGCCCACCAGGCCGAACCGCTCGCCTTCCTGGATGTCGAGCGAGAAATCCGGCAGCGCGACGGAAACACCGGCGGCGGTGCGGTATTCGACGCGGAGATTGCGGATCGACAGCAGGGACATGGTTGTGTCTACCCGCAAACAAGGCCAGAGGCCTGCCCCCATGGCCCATCGGCACCCGCCAAAGCCTCAACCTTCGGAAACGACGCGCCCGGGAATGCTGCTCCCCGGCAGGTCCCGCCGGGCCTTGGGGGCGAAGCCGTGGCCTTGCGTTCTTCCATCATCAGTCCGACAGCGCCAGCTCGCTGAGCCCGTCGGCCAGCAGATTGAAGCCCAGGATCAGCGAGACGATCGCGAAGCACGGATACAGGGCCATATGCGGCCAGACCGTGATCATGGCGGTGGCCTGCTGCACCATGCCCCCCCAGTCCGGCGTCGGCGGCGGCAGCCCCAGGCCGAGAAACCCGAGCGTGCCGATGGTGATGGTGGTGAAGCCCAGGCGCAGGCAGAAATCGGTGATCAGCGGCCCACGGCAATTGGGCAGCAATTCCACCAGCATGACATACAGATCGGACTCCCGCCGCAGATGCGCGGCGGCGACGAATTCATGCCCGGCGAGCGACAGCACCAGGCCCCGCACGATGCGCGCGATGCCCGGCGCCGAGGCGAGCACGACCGCCAACACGATGTTCAGCATCGAGGGGCCGATATTGGCGATCAGGATCACGTAGAGCACGACCAGCGGGAAGGACAGGATCACATCGCAGGCCCGGCTGATCACGGTATCGACCCAGCCGCGATAATAGCCGGCCAGCAGCCCGAGCGCCGCGCCGACGGCATAGGCCACCACCACCGCCAGCGGCGCGACCATCAGCACCGTCCGCCCGCCCCAGATCAGCCGCGACAGCATGTCGCGCCCGAGCGTATCGACGCCGAGCCAGTGGCGGGCACTGCTGCCGGGATGGCCCATGGCGGCGAAGTCCTGGGCGTTGGGCGGAGCGATCGGCAGCACCGGGGCGAGCACGGCCAGCACCGTCCAGAACAGGATCAGCCCGAGCCCCACCATCGCGACACGCGAGGACGGCAGGCGACGCAGCAGCCCCGGGGCGGGACGCCCGGAGTATTCAACCAACGCGGGACGCCCGGAGTATTCAACCGACGCGGGACGCCCAAGCTGGTCGGCGATAGCGGAACGCAGGGCTGGATCCGCGCCGGCGGTATTTCCAGGGGGGTCGGCGGCCGCGGAGCCCGCCGGCAGGACCGCTTCGCTCGGCATCAGCGCACCTGCGGGTTGAGCAGGCGGTAGCCGAGATCGCTCAGCAGCTGGGTGGTCACGGCCACCAGCAGCGCGATCAGGGTCGCCGCCTCGATCAGCGAGATATCGCCGAACAGCGAGGCGTCCAGCAGCATCCGCCCGAAGCCGGGATAGGCGAACACCATCTCGGTCACCACCACCCCGCCGATCAGCCAGTTGACCTGCAGCAGGATCACGGTGAAGGGCGCGATCATCGCGTTGCGCAGCGCGTGGCGCAGGATCACCGTGCGGAAATTCAGGCCCTTCAGCACCGCGGTGCGGATATAGGGCTTCGCCATCACCTCGGCCATCGAGCTGCGCACCATGCGCGCGACATAGCCGGCATCGTAAAGCGCCAGCACGGTGACCGGCAGCACCAGCTGCGAGGCGATCGACCAGCCGGATTCGGTATCCAGCGGGCTGGTCCCCGGCAGCCAGCCCAGCCCGACCACGAAGATCGCGGCCAGGATCACGCCGGAGGCGAATTCCGGCACCGAGGTCATGACGATCGACGCGGTCGAGACGATCCGGTCGAGCCGGCTGCCGGCGCGCATCCCGGCCAGGATGCCCAGCACCAGCGACAGCGGCACGATCACCGCGAAGGCGAGGCCGGCCAGCAGCGCGGTATTGCCCAGCCGGTCCCACAGCACGTCGTTCACCGGCGCCTTGTAGAGCGTGGAATAGCCGAAATTGCCGAAATACCGGTCCCCGCGCGGATCCTTGAAATCGAGCTTCAGCGCCGGGTCCTGCAGCGGGTCGGCGATCACCCCGGTCAGCACGCCGAGCCAGCGCCCGTAGCGCACCAGCAGCGGATCGTTCAGATGCAGCCGCTGGTACAGCAGGTCCACCTGTTCCTGCAGCGCGAAGGCGCCGAGCGTCTTGCGCGCGACATTGCCCGGCGAGAATTCGGTGACCACGAACACCAGGAACGAGGCGAGCAGCAGCGTCGCCAGAAGCTCGACCGCGCGCCTGAACAGATACCGCACGCAACACCTCCTTCCCGATGGCCGCCCCCCGTGATGGCCGCCCCGGCGACCGGGGCGGCGGCGGCGAGGATCAGGCTTTCTGCAGCGCCAGGAGATTGCCGAAGATGTAGTTGGTCGGGTGCATGTGGAAGCCCAGCACGGTCTTGTCCATGAAGGTGAAATTATTGCGCCAGAGCGGCTGCACCACCGGGCCGTCCTCGTGCATGATGGTCTCCAGCTGGCCCATGATCGCGCGGCGCTTGGTCATGTCGAGCGTGCCTTCCGCCTCGCTCAGCAGGCGGTCGAATTCCGGGTTGGAATAGCTGCTCTCGTTCCACGGCACGCCGGTGCGGTAGCCCAGGCCCAGCACCATCATGCCGAGCGGGCGATGGTACCAGATGGTGGCGCCGAACGGCACCTTGGTCCACACGTCCCAGTACTGGGCGCCGGGCACCACGTTCAGCTTGACCGTGACACCGATGTCCTTCCACTGCTCGGCGGCCACCTGGCACTGCGCGACGATCCAGGGCAGGTCGTTCGGCACGTATATCTCGGTGGTCATGCCATCGGGGAAGCCCGCCTCGGCCAGCAGCTTCTTGGCCTGGGGAATGTCGCGCGGCATCGGCGCGATCTGCTCGAAATCCGGCTGTGCCGGCGAGACATGGGAGTGATCGCCCGGCAGCCCGAGGCCGCGCAGCGCCACTTCCACCACCTGCGGCGCATCGATCCCGAGCCGCATCGCCTTGCGCACCCGCGGGTCGCTGAACGGCTTCACATTGACCTTCATGCGCATCACCGCGGTCTCGGCGGTCGCCACCTGGTAGAGTTGCAGGAAGGGCAGCTGCTTCAGCGCGTCGTATTGCACCGGATCGGCGGAATACAGGCCGTGGATCTGCCTCGAGGCCAGCGCCGCGATCGCCGCCGAGGGATCGTCGCCGACATCGATGAACTCGATCGCGTCCAGATACGGACCCTCGCCCCAGTAGCCGGTGCGGGCCTTCACCACCGCGCGCTTGCCGAGCTCGACCGAGGCGAGCTCGAACGGGCCGGTGCCCTGCGCGCCGGGGGCGAACACGCCGTTATCGCCCGGATAGAGCATCGCCGCCGGATAATGGAACAGATGCTCGGGGACCGAGATCTGCGGCACCCGGCAGTTCAGCCGCACCGTGTGGCTGTCCACCTTCTCGATGGCGCTGCCATCCCACAGCCGGGAGACCGTCTTGGGGTTGCCCTTCTCGTCTTTGCCTTCGGTGACATCGGTCAGCAGATAGCCCTTGACCAGGCCGACGAAGGACGAGCCGGTGGCCGGGTCGGTCAGACGCTTGAGGTTCCAGACCACGTCATCGGCGGTGAAATCCTGGCCGTTGCGCCATTTCACCCCGGGGCGGACCTTCAGCGTCCAGGTCTTGAGGTCGTCGCTGACCGACCAGCCTTCCAGCAGATACGGATGGGTGACGCTCTTGTCGTCGGTCAACGTCAGGTACTCGCAGACCTGGCGCGAGACATTGCTGTCATAGCCGCCCCAGGAATAGGTGTGCGGGCTCTTGAGATCCTTCACCCGGATGCCGATCCGCAGGACGCCGCCCTTCGGCAGGGCTTCGGCCCGCGCCGTCGCCACCGGATCGAGCCCGGCAAGCTTGTAGGCAAGCGGCGCGGCCAGCCCGAGCAGGCTCGCGAAACGCACGAACTCGCGCCTTCCGATCCGGGCATCGGCGAGCTGCGCACGCAGGCTACGCAGAGGGGTATTGTCTTCGGGATCGCGCATGGGTGTCTCCTTCCGGCGGCCTGGACTGCTTGGGTCACCGAAACCTTGTTCCCGGAGCATCCCGACACTGTCTTGAAACGCAGCATGACAAGCCCGCGCGCTCCCGGCAAAGCCTTTATCGTTCCCCCGCGCGGGGCCTGCCTCATCGGGACGGCGCGAAACCCTCGGGCAGCGCGCGAAGCCGCAGCCGCGCCTGGTCGTCGCGCGGCGGCAGGCCGAAACAGCCGCGATAGGTCTTGCTGAAATGCGTCGCCGAGAGAAAGCCGCAGGCGGCCGAGACCTCGGTTACCGACATCGAGGTCTGCGACAGCAATTGCCGTGCCCGAGTCAACCGCAACCCCAGATAGTAGCGCGCCGGAGAGCAAGCGACCGAATGCTTGAACAGTCGCTCCAGGCTGCGCCGCGACGCGCCGATGCGCCGTGCCAGCGCGTCGATCTCCAGCGGCGCGTCCAGCGTTTCGCGCATCAGGGCGATGGCGGCGGCGAGTTCGGCCCGTTCGATGCGCGGATCGGGCCCGGTGTCCTTCTGCTGACGCAGCGAGCCCGCCCGGATCCGCTCGTGCAGCAGTTGCTCGGCCACCGCGACGGCCAGGCCCGGCCCATGCGCTGCGCCGATGCGGTGCAGCATGAGATCGAGCGAGGCGGTCCCGCCGGCGCAGGTGAAGCGCTTGCGGTCGATGGTGAACAACTCCCCGGTCGCGTCCACATGCGGGAAGCTCTCGGTAAAGCCCGCCAGGTTCTCCCAGTGGATGGTGCAGCGATAGCCCTCCAGCAGGCCGGCCCGCGCCC
>DAICZL010000513.1 GCA_027311165.1 bacterium | reverse complement strand
GATGTCGTTGCCGATCTTGTAGAGCGAGACCGCCAGCGTCCGCAGCGTGCCGGACAAGTGCACCAGCGCGTCATGCGCGCCCTGCACGGTGAATTTGTTCGCGGCGCTGACGAAGGGCAGGAAGGTGAGCCTTGCGATCTCGGCACAGGCCGCCTCGGCGAAGCCGGGTGCCGCGTTGATCCCGGTGCCCACCGCGGTGCCGCCCAGCGCCAGCCGCCAGACGCCCTTCAGCGCGTCGTCGATCCGCTCCAGATCGTCGCTGAGCGCGCCTTCATAGCCCGACCATTCCTGCCCGAGCGTGATCGGTGTCGCATCCTGCATGTGGGTGCGGCCGATCTTGACGATGTCGGCCCAGGCCTCCGCCTTCACCGCGATCGCGTCGCGCAGCGCCGTCACCGCCGGGACCAGGCGCTGCCTCACCCCCAGCCCGGCCGCGATGTACATCGCCGAAGGGAAGGAGTCGTTGGAGGATTGCGACATGTTGACATGGTCGTTGGGATGCACCGGCGTCTTGCTGCCGAGCGCCGTGCCGGCGATCTGGCAGCAGCGGTTGGAGAACACCTCGTTCACGTTCATGTTGAACTGCGTGCCGCTGCCGGTCATCCACACATGCAGCGGGAACATGTCGCGATGCTGCCCGCCCAGCACCTCGTCGGCGACCTGCACGATCAGGGCGTGGATCTTCTCGTCGAGCCGCCCGCCCGCATGATTGGCGTTGGCCGCCGCCTTCTTGAGGATCGCGTAGGCGGTGATCATCTCGCGCGGGATCAGATCCGCACCGATGCTGAAATGCGCGAGCGACCGCTGGGTCTGCGCGCCCCATAGCCGGTCGGCGGGCACGTCCACCTCACCTAGGCTATCGGTTTCCTTGCGGAACTCGGTCATGCGCTGAACCTCTGAAATCGCATTACAGTTCTAGCGTGGCAGATTATTTCGTGCGATGGAAGATCGACTTACCGCCAGGGTGCCGCCGTGGCGGCTGGTCCGAAAACGAGCCGGCCAGCACGGCGTGTCGCAGGGGGCCAGGACGGCGTGTCGCAGGGGGAGAGAGCGGAAATGGCGGGCAGTGTTGCGGACCGGATGGTCGAAACCCTCGCCGCCGTCGGGGTCGGGCGGGTCTATGGGGTGGTGGGCGACAGTCTGAACGGCTTCACCGACGCGCTGCGCCGGCAGGGCGGAATCGCCTGGATGCATGTCCGCCACGAGGAGGTGGCGGCCTTCGCCGCGGGCGCGGAAGCGCATCTGACCGGCACGCTCGCGGTCTGTGCCGGCAGCTGCGGACCCGGCAATCTGCATCTGATCAACGGGCTGTTCGACTGCCACCGCTCCCGCGTGCCGGTGCTCGCCATCGCCGCGCATATCCCTTCGGCCGAGATCGGCTCGGGCTATTTCCAGGAAACCCATCCCGAGACCCTGTTTCGCGAATGCAGCTCCTATTGCGAGCTCGTCTCCAGCCCCGAGCAGATGCCCCGGGTGCTAGAGCTGGCGATCCGCCACGCGGTGACCGAGCGCGCCGTCGCGGTGGTGGTGATCCCCGGCGACGTCGCGCTGAAGCCGGCCGTCGAGGCGCCGGCGCCCAAGCCGGCCGGGCTGCTGCCGCCCCGTCCGGTCACCCTGCCGCCGCCCGAGGCGATCGCCGCGCTCGCCACGATGCTCAACCGGGCGGGCAAGGTCACGCTGCTCTGCGGCTCCGGCTGCGCCGGGGCGCACGCGAAGCTGCTGGCGCTGGCGGAGACGCTGAAGGCGCCGATCGTGCACGCGCTGCGCGGCAAGGAGCATGTCGCGTGGGACAATCCCTACGATGTCGGCATGACCGGGCTGATCGGATTCTCCTCGGGCTACCACGCGATGGAGGAATGCGACACGCTGCTGATGCTGGGCACCGATTTTCCCTACCGGCAGTTCTATCCGGGCCATGCGCGCATCGCCCAGCTCGATCTGCGGGGCGGGAATATCGGCCGGCGGGCAGCGGTGGAACTGGGCCTGATCGGCGATGTCGGCGCGACGCTGGAGGCGCTGTTGCCGCTGCTGGCCCCGAAGGCCGATCGCGCGCATCTGGACACATCGGTCGCCCGCTACCGTGAGGCGCGCAAGGGGCTCGACGAGCTCGCCACCGGGCGGGCCGGCGGCGTGTTGC
>DAICZL010000506.1 GCA_027311165.1 bacterium | reverse complement strand
GGGGAGGATGGGGGACCAGAGGCGGGACCAGAAGCGGGACCAGAAGCGGGACCAGAAGCGGGAGCGGAGTCCTGGGACCCGCCCGGGCATTGGGTCGGGGGCCTGCGGCCTGGGAAGCTCTCCCTCCGGCATGCCGGTGCTCATGACCTGGTCTTTAACCCATCCGCTTCACGACGTCGCAGGGATTCGCTGGCGGATGTGGTTCAAGTCATTGAGTGCGTTCAAGGTTTCTGTGTCGAAGCCAACCTGTCCACGCCACCGCGCCGAGGCACATCCGCCCTCTCCGACGATACGATGCTGCCATTCGACTTTTCCAGCGTTCGGCCGCAGGCGCGTGATCGCAGCGTTTGACGCCGGCCGCCTCGCCTCCGATGGCGGTGTCGTGCGGCTCGCTGTGACCAGGACCTACCCCCACCTGACCAGCGAAAATCAAAGGCCTGGAGTGCCGGTAGGCGTCGAAACGCCGCGCCGATCAACACGGAACGCCGGCGGCTTGTGGCGGAGCGTCTGCGTCAAGGTGGGTCGCCCTGTGCCGCCAGCGCGCCGGATTCGGTCGGTTTGCCTTTGAGAATCCATTCGAACCCCACGGCTATCATCGCCCCCAGCACCGGGCCGACGACATAAATCCAGGTGGTGCCGAGATCGGCGCGGAGCAGGTCCGGCGCGAACGAGCGCACCGGATTCATCGACGCGCCACTGACCGGCGCCGCCCAAAGCCCGGCCAGCGCAATATAGCCGCCGACCGCGAGCGCCCCATTGGACCCGATATTGCGCGCGCCGGACGCGGTTCCGAGAACCGTACTGACCAGGCCAGTCGTCAACAGAACTTCCATCGCCAGCGCGCGCAGATCGTCCACGCCCGGGCCGGGCGTGGTGGCGCCGAGCGATCCGACCGTGCCGAACATCGCCCGCAGAAAGGCCGCCGCGAGAAGGCCGCCGACAATCTGCGCTCCGATGTATCCGGGCACCCGGGCCCACGGAAAATTGCGCCGAGCCGCGAACGCCAACGTCACCGCCGGGTTCAGATGTGCGCCGCCGACCGTGCCCATGAAGTAGATCACCGCCATCACCATCAGTCCCGGTGCGACGACCTGCATCCCGAGCGTGATCGTGCCGCCGGCGCGGGCACCGACCACCCCGGCGCCGGCCGCGACGACGACGAGCAGGAACGTGCCCCAGGCTTCCGAGAACAGGCGCCGCCATTCATAGGCAGGTGCCAGGAAATCGGGTGCCGCCGATCGCTCCAGCATCCGATGCCCTGGTGATGATCCGGTTCGTCCCGCGGGCGTGGGTGTCATGGTGAGCCTTGGTCGGATGGGACGATGACGATCCGCTCAGACGATCTTACAGGGAATCATCGCGTCCTCGTCGATTTTATAGACGGCGCAGAGGCGGTGATAGCCATCCGCGATGATCAGCCTGCTGTGGAGTTTGTCGGTGAACAGCAACAGCGGCGACAGCTTTTCCCCAAGGGTGATCCTGGCCTGATCCCTCGCGACATGGCTGTTGCTGACACCCAGCAGCGATAAACCGGACGCCCGGAAAATGTCCTTGGCGGCAAAGCTGGACATTCCGGCACGTTGCAGTTCCTCGGCGGCATTTCCTGCCGCTTGGTGACCGAAGGACAGGGTCAGATACGACCCGGCGGCCCGGTAGTCATGCTTTTGCGGCTCGTCGAGCCATTTGATGACGAAATTTTTCGTCATGGCGTTTCGCTTTGCAATCCGATTGTCCGGCCATTGGGTGGGGGGGAAGCGTGGTCCGGGACGGCGTTCTGTAAAGCTTCGGAAACTACCTATCCCATCCCATTCATGACGGAGCAGGGATCAGACCGTCGCCCGCAGCCCGGCCTGGCCCGCGACCGGTGCGGCTCAGAACGTCGCCCGCAGCCCGACATAGCCCGCGATCGGTGCGGCCGGGCTCAGATCGCGGGGGTTGGTGGCGACCCCCCCGGGCAGTTCGTGAAACGAGATCGCGCCGACCGGCCCAAACGTGCCGTAGGTCGCGTATTTCGCATCGAGCACGTTGGTGGCCAGCGCGAAGGCCTGCAGGGTCTCGGTGATGCGGTAGGAGGCGTTCAGGTTCAGCAGGAAATACCCGCCCAGCGGCTTGTTCAGATTGGCCTCGTCGCCGAACAGGTACTGGCTGCTGACCGCGATCGCCGACAGTCCCACGGTCAGGCGGTCGGTCACGTCCCAGTCCACCACCAGCTTGAAGCGGTGGTTGGGCACGCCGGGCAGCTGGTTGCCCGCCATCACCTGGATCTGGCCGTTGGCGTTGGCCAGCGGGTTGAGCGGGCTGTTCAGGGTCAATGGCGAGGCGAAGGTGGCATCGATGTAGGAATAGCCCGCCACCACCCGCAGGCGCGGACCGCGCCAGGTCAGGTTCGCCTCCACGCCCTGGCGCACCGTCCTGCCGGCATTCTGGAAGTAGTCGAGTCCGGGGATGTTGCTCGCCACGTAGATGATGTCGTCGCTCACGTCGGTATGGAAATAGTCGAGATCGTAGCCGAGCCTGCCGCCTGCCACGTCGCGGAACTTGCCGCGCAGGCCGGCCTCGAAGGTATGCGCCACCACCTGCTTCAGATTGGGGTCCGAGATGAAGAAATTGGGCAGCTGGCAGGGCTGGCTGATGCTGGCGCAGGACAGTTCGGTGGGGGTCGGCGCGCGGTTGGCCTCGGAATAGCTGGCATAGGCCACGAGCTGCGGCGCGACGATATAGGTCAGTCCGATGCCGGGATTGAACCGGTCATAGGTATGGTTGCCGTTGAGCGCGGTGCCGATCTGGTCCTGCAGCGCGATGTCAGCGATGTTCTCGCGCCCCGACAGGGTGACCGACAGGCGCGGGGTGAGATCGAGCTTGTCGGTGAAGAACGCGCCGTAATAATTGGTCAGCGTGCGCAGGCGCACCGGGGCGATCGACAGATCGGCCTGGTCCTGGGTGATGCCGGGACCGATGAAGTAGCGGTTGTAGCTCAGTCCGCCGAGTTGCTGGCTGCCGTCGAACAGCGTGTCGCCGCCGTCATAGCTGGCGCCGGCGACGAAATGGTTGGGCAGGCCGAACAGCGGATCGGTGTTGGAGACCTGCAGCGAGGCGCCATAGGCGTTGGTGTCGGTGCCCTGCAGGCTGAGGCCCGAATAGGGGCCGCCGTTGAGGAAATCCGGCACCGGCTGGAAGCCGCGGCTGGTGACCAGGCTGCCATCGCCGTTGCACAGGAAGCCCGAGCCATTGCCGCAGGGCGCGACATCGACGGTGACCCCGTTATTGATCCGCTGCGACAGGTTCGAATAGTACAGCACGCTCTGCAGCGAGGTGGTGTCGGTGAGCGCGTCGCTGGCGTTGAAGTTCAGCGCCACGTATTTGTTGGCGACGTTGTTGGGCGCGGTGAACAGCGCGCTGCGGCTGACCGACAGCACGTCTTCGGGGGTGGCGCCCGGATTGCCCAGCACGTTGTCCGCGGCGGTGAGGTTGAGATGCGCCTCGGCGGCATCGCCCCGCCAGCCCAGATCGCCGTAGATCTGGCGCACTTCCGAGCCCGCGGTCTGCCGCCAGCCGCCATCATGGGTGTAGCCGCCGGCGATATAGGCGGCGGTGTCCCCGCTCGACTTGCCGTACTGGAACAGCCCGGCCGCGCGCTCGAAGGAGCCGCCATAGCCGACCAGTTCCGTGCCCTGGTAGTCGAAGCCGGTCTTGAGCCGGACCGAGACCGAGCCGCCGAGCGCGTTCAGCCCGAAGACCGGATTGGCGCCCTCCACATTCACCGAGGCGATCGCGTTGGGCGGGATCAGATCCCAGTTCACCGTATCGCCGAACGGCTGGTTGAAGCGTGCGCCGTTGACATAGACGGCGAGGCCCTGCGCCTCGCCTTCCACCGGCGAGGCGGTGAAGCCGCGAAACAGCAGGTCGGGCTGAAACGGGTTGCCCGAGCTGTCGTTGAGGGTGACGCTGGGATTGAACTCGGCGATCCCGCCGGTGAGCGAGGGGATGCCGGTGCGTGTCAGGTCCTGGCTGTTCAGCACCTGGGTCGCCGCCGGCACCTGCGCGCGATCGACGCCCGAGCCGAGCAGCGGCGTGCTGCCCACCACGTCCACCTGGGGCAGGCGCACCGTGGCGGCATTCCCGGCCGGGGGTGCGGCGGGTGCCGCCGCGGGGGCTTGCGC
>DAICZL010000495.1 GCA_027311165.1 bacterium | reverse complement strand
GTGAAGGGCGGCGACACGGCGCGGGCTGCCCTCGGGAAGCTGCCCGACAGCAGGCGGATCTACACCCCGGACGGGGCACCCGCTGGCCGGTGGGCCGAGCCGTCGAACCGCGAGTGGTACTGATGGGCGGCACCAACTGGGCGGAGGTGACGGCGGTGACGGCGGTGCTGGCGCTGCTGGCCGCCGGGCTGCGGGTCCTGTGGACGTTCATCCTGAGCGTGCGGGACAACACCAAGGCGCTCGCGACGCTGACGACGCAGCTGGAGAGGTTCAGCGAGACGATCGGCGGGCGGGTGTCGCGGCTCGAGGCCAAGGTTTTCTGCCGCCGCTAGACAGTGCGGGCCGGCCCTGGGGAAAGAGGGGCCGGCCCGGCGCGGAATCTGGGGGCTTGCGCCACACCCTGCATCCGCGGCATACTTGTCAGTGGCATCCGACAAGGAGAGAATACCATGAGGCACCCGATATCTCGATGACGAGATAGACAGGGTGCCCTTTTGGTTTTTCCCCGAGTCCTCTGGCCCCCCGCGTTAGCGAGCGGGTGCGTCGTCCGTCAGAGGGACATCAGGTTGGCGCGCCCCGCGAAGCGCAGGGGGGGGGGATTTCAATGCCGCGCACTAACCCGCAGGGGGGCGCTTCGCTCCACCCCTGAGACCCCCCGCAACGTCAAGGTCAAGATCACCCCAAGGCGAATTCGCTCCGCTCATTCACCTTGGACCGGTATTACCCGCGCTGATCAAGCTCACAAATGCGGGAGACCACTGACAGGCATCAACCACACATACAGGTAGTAGACGGCACGTAATGCGCCGTGCTATAGTCCGCGCATGGCGAATCAGACCGAACTGGAATCACTGCCGAAAGCCAGCAGCGGCGGCGGCACCGAGAGATACCCCTGGCATGACTGGCTCAACGGCCGCGTCTGGGAAATCACCCGCGGCGATTACGACATCACAGAGATCGGCTTCCGCTCCGTCGCCTGCACGGCGGCCGGGAAGCGCGGCCTCCGCGCCAAGATCCGCAAGCAGCCAGACGGCGCGTTCCTCCTTCAGGCGGTGCCGCGTGGCTGAGTGCTTCCGGTGCGGGCGGGAGGGCCACCGCGCCGCCCAGTGCGGCTGGACCCCCGACCCGCCGCCGCCCGCCGCAGCCTGAGCGCCTGCCGAGTCCATGTGGCGGGTGCCCGCGTCCGAGGTCGCCGCCGACCCGCACGCCCACGCCGCCGCGATCAGGCGCGCGATGGGCTGGCCCGACCCGCCAGCGCCGGCCTAGCGTCAGCCTCGATCTTGTCGATCAGCGGCCGGCCATGCCCCGACAACGACGCGATCCGCGCCTTCGGCACCCGCGCCTCCAGAGCCGCCAGGATCACCAGATCCCTTTGCATCACCGCCACCGCGTACTCCGACAGCGCCCGCTCGGCCTCTTCGAGGGTGAGGGGCCGGTCCAGCCCCGAAAAGTAAGTCATGTATTTGAGGATACCGGCTTGTATTCCGCCGGGCTAGTCACGTAATATGGGTTACATGAGCAATCCGATCTGCCTCACGTGCGGCGCCGAGACCATGTGGAACCGGTCGGCCAGCCGTGACGGCGACGAGCTGGCGATCTACAGGTGCGACCGCGACCGGTGGGAGGTGGCGACGTATATGGGCACCAGCGAGCCGGCCGAGCCGGGCGCCTACGCGCCGGGCGAGTCCTCCGGCCTGCACTACAGGTGCGTGATCTGCAGGGACGGGGTGCTGCGGCCGGTGAGCGAGGGCCGCGACCTCGGCACCGGCACCTGGGCGTGCAACTCGCACTACGCCGACCCAGTCACCGGCCGCCTCATGCGCGAGTCAGAAGCGCGGGCCGCCGCCGAGCTGGTGCGGCAGTACCGGGACCACCGCGGCCCGAACCCAGGCGACCCGTTCGACTTCGACGTGTGGGCCGGCGAGGCCGCCGCCCTGCTGGAGCGCCTCGCATGAGCAGAATCGAGGGACTTCCCGATCAGTACGGCGCCAAGCGGATGATCATCGTCCATGCGCACGGGCCGTTCGTGCGGATCGTGGTTGAGGGCGACGATAGCGACAACGCACTGCTGCTCACCCCGGCTCAGGCCCACAACCTCGCTGTCGATATCAACGCCGAATGCGAGCGGGCCATCGTGGACAACTCAGGGGTGGCCCAATGATCTGGCTCGCGTGTTTCGGCGTCTTCTTCGGCGGCGCCCTCATCGGCTCAGGCATCGGCCTCGCCATCATCCGCGTGCAAGGCCGGCGCGACCGATGAGGCCCGAGGTGGCGCACGACGAGGGCCTCGTCTACATCTGGGCTGGCGCGGCCGATGGCCAGCCGCTCACCCCCGCCGACGCCCGCCAGCTCGCCGCCGAGATCGAGGAGGCCGCCGACGAGGCCGCCCTCTGGTACCC
>DAICZL010000492.1 GCA_027311165.1 bacterium | reverse complement strand
TTCCTCGATCGTCACCAGGATTTCGTGATGGCGGGCCAGCTGCTCGATCAGCGCGGTATCGAGCGGCTTGGCGAAGCGGGCATCGGCGACGGTTGCCGGCAGGCCGCGCGCCGCCAGCTCGTCGGCTGCCCGCAGCGCCTCGGCGAGGCGCGTGCCGAGCGAGAGGATCGCGATGCTGCCACCCTCCCGCAGCACCCGCCCGCGGCCGAGTTCCAGCGCCTGGCCGCGGGCGGGCAGGGCGATGCCGGTGCCTTCGCCGCGCGGATAGCGGAACGCGCTCGGCCGGTCGCCGGTCGCCGCCGCCGTCGCCACCATGTGCATCAGTTCGGCCTCGTCGGCGGGGGCCATCAGCACGATGCCGGGCAGGCAGCCCAGAAAGGCAAGGTCGAAGCTGCCGGCATGGGTCGCCCCGTCGGCACCCACCAGCCCGGCGCGATCCATCGCGAAGCGCACCGGCAGGCGCTGGATCGCGACGTCATGCACCACCTGGTCATAGGCGCGCTGGAGGAAGGTGGAATAGATGGCGCAGAACGGCGCCATGCCCTCGGCCGCCATGCCGGCGGCGAAGGTGACCGCGTGCTGCTCGGCGATGCCGACATCGAAGCAGCGCTCGGGGAAGCGTTTCGCGAAACGGTCGAGCCCGGTGCCCGCGGGCATCGCCGCGGTGACGGCGACGATCGCGGGATCGGCCTCGGCCTCGGCGATCAGCGCATCGGCGAACACCCTGGTATAGCTCGGCGGCCCGGGCGGAGCCTTGGCCTGCTCGCCGGTGATGACGTTGAATTTCGACACGCCATGGTATTTGTCGGCGGATTGCTCGGCCGGGGCGTAGCCCTTGCCCTTCTGGGTGATGACATGCAGCAGGATCGGCCCGCGCTCGTCCGCGTCGCGCAGGTTGCGCAGCACCGGCAGCAGGTGGTCGAGGTTATGGCCGTCGATCGGGCCGAGATAATAGAACCCCAGCTCCTCGAACAGGGTGCCGCCGGTCAGGATGCCGCGGGCATATTCCTCGGCCCGACGCGCGGTCCGCTCGATGCCGCGCGGGAAGCGCTTGGCCATGCGCGAGGCGAGGTCGCGCAGGCCGAGAAAGCTGCGCGAGGACAGCAGACGCGAGAGATAGGCGCTCATCGCCCCCACCGGCGGGGCGATCGACATGTCATTGTCGTTGAGGATGACGATCAGGCGCGAGTGCAGGGCGCCGGCGTTGTTCATCGCCTCGTAGGCCATGCCCGCGCTCATCGCGCCGTCGCCGATCACGCAGATCACCTGGCGATCGTCCGTCGCGTCCCCGGTCGCGGCCGCGCGAGCGTTCTTGAGGTCGCGGGCCACCGCCATGCCGAGCCCGGCCGAGATCGAGGTGGAGGAATGCGCCGCGCCGAAAGGGTCGTACTCGCTCTCGGACCGCCGGGTGAAGCCCGAAAGCCCGCCGCCCTGGCGCAGGGTGCGGATGCGCTCGCGCCGTCCGGTCAGGATTTTGTGCGGATAGGCCTGGTGCCCGACATCCCAGATCAGCCGGTCTGCAGGCGTATCGAAAACGGCGTGGATCGCCACGGTCAGCTCGACGACGCCGAGGGCCGAGCCGAGATGCCCGCCGGTGGTGGACACGGCATCGATCGTCTCGGCGCGCAATTCATCAGCCACCAGCCGCAACTGCTCGGCGGAGAGGTTACGCAGGTCCGCAGGAAAGCGGACCCGATCCAGAAGCGGCGTCGGAACTGGGCTCATCTTTGGTTTGTACTCCCCGTCATGCGCCATCACTCCAGCCGAATCGCATCCTCGGCGGGACATGATATGCTGCGCGCTTTCTGTCTATGGCATGACACGCCGCATGTTCGCGACGTTTGGGTCGATGCCTGTTGCCAAAATACCACAGATGGCGGCCACATCTCGGATGCTACTCCGGGGATCTGTTTCGCACCATAGGGCACGCGTGCCAACATCTGATACAGGTGCGGTGGGATGTCGCGGGTCCGGCAAATCGGGAGGCGTCTCCGCCCGCGGCACGCCGCCGCCGGTGATGTCCGGGACGGCGGCGCGCACGATCATGGCGCTGTCCCGGTGGATTATGGTTTGATGAAACATGGGCGAGTCGCGGCAGATGGCGCCGGTTCAGGCGATCTGGTGTGCCGGCTTCCCGTTGGAGTGTATGGATGATCCGAGTCGTTCTTGCCCAGCCTCGTGGTTTCTGCGCCGGCGTCGAACGGGCGATCGAGATTGTCGAGCGGGCGCTGGTCAAGTTCGGTCCGCCGATCTATGTGCGTCACGAAATCGTGCATAATCGGCATGTCGTCGAGAATCTCCGCGCCCGCGGCGCCGTGTTCGTCGATGAGCTGGACGAGATCCCGCAAGGGGCGATGACCGTGTTCAGTGCCCATGGCGTCGCCAAGCGGGTGGAGGACCTGGCCGCCGAGCGGGGCCTGCCGGTGATCGATGCGACCTGTCCGCTGGTCGCCAAGGTGCATAACGAGGGCCGCCGCTACGCGGCGTCGGGTCGCGAGGTGGTGCTGGTCGGACATGCCGGCCATGCCGAGGTGGAGGGTACCATCGGCCAGATCCCGGGGGTGGTGCATCTGGTCCAGACCGTGGCGGACGTGGCGGAACTGCAGGTGCAGGACCCGACGATGCTGTCCTATGTCACCCAGACCACCCTGTCGGTGGATGACACGCGCGGCATCATCGCCGCCCTGAAGCGGCGCTTCCCGGCGATCATCGGCCCCGATGTGCGCGATATCTGCTATGCGACCCAGAACCGCCAGCAGGCGGTGCGCGAACTGGCGGCGGAGGTCGATCTCATCCTGGTGGTGGGCTCGCGCAACAGCTCCAATTCCAACAGGTTGCGCGAGATTGGTGAGGAGCTGGGCAAGCCCTCCTATCTGATCGAGGATGCCGGGGCCTTGCGCGCCGAATGGTTCACAGGCATCGGTGTGGTCGGGCTGACCGCTGGCGCCTCGGCGCCGGAGACGCTGGTGCAGGGCGTGGTCGAGGGGCTGCGCCGGTTCAGCGAACTGGACGTCTCCACCCTGGCGGGGGTGGCCGAGGATGTGCGCTTCCGCTTCCCGGCCGAACTCGCCGAAGCGTAAATACCGGTCCAGGGCCGTGCCCCTGGACCCCGTCCCTCGAGGGGTGCGCCCCCGGGAGTGCGGGTCCAGGACGGCGCCTGGCGCTGATCCCACTCTGCTCAGGGGACGAACCCATGGCCGTGCCGTTGAACCAGGCGATCCGTGTCGGTGCCTATGTGCTGAAGCAGCATCTGATCGGGCGCAAGCGCTACACGCTGGTCCTGATGCTGGAGCCGCTGTTCCGCTGCAACCTGGCCTGCGCCGGCTGCGGCAAGATCGACTACCCGGCCGAGATCCTGAACCAGCGCCTGTCGGTCGCCGAATGCCTGGAGGCGGTCGATGAATGCGGCGCCCCGGTGGTGGTGATCGCCGGCGGCGAACCGCTGCTGCACAAGGAGATCGAGCAGGTCGTCGAGGGCATCATCGCCCGCAGGAAATTCGTGATCGTCTGCACCAACGCCCTGCTGCTGGAGAAGAAGCTGCATCTGTTCAGGCCCGGCCCCTATTTCACCTGGTCGGTGCATCTGGACGGCGGGCGCGAGGAGCACGACAAATCCGTCTGCCAGGACGGCGTCTATGACCGCGCCGTGGCGGCCATCGAAGCCGTGAAGGCGCGCGGCTTCCGCACCATCATCAACGCCACCCTGTTCGACGGTGCCGAGCCGGAGAAGGTGGCGCGCTTCTTCGACGATGTGATGGCGATGGGCGTGGACGGCATCAGCGTCTCGCCCGGCTATGCCTACGAACGGGCGCCAGATCAGCAGCACTTCCTGAACCGCCGCCGCACCAAGGAACTGTTCCGCGGCATCTTCGCCCGCGAGCTGACGGGCAAGGGGCGCAAACGCTGGGCGTTCAACCAGTCTTCGATGTTCCTGGACTTCCTGGCCGGCAACCAGAGCTTCCACTGCACGCCCTGGGGCAACCCGACCCGCACCTATTTCTGCTGGCAGCGCCCCTGCTACCTGCTGGGCGAGGGCTATACCAAGACCTTCAAGGAATTGATGGAAACCACCGACTGGGACCGCTACGGCACCGGCAATTACGAAAAATGCGCGGACTGCATGGTCCATAGCGGCTATGAGGCGACCGCAGTGACCGAAACGGTGCGCAAACCCTGGAAGGCACTGGCGCTCGCCGTCCGCGGCATCCGGACCGAAGGGGCGATGGCGGCGGAAATCCCGCTCGATGGACAGCGGCCGGCGGAATACATGTTCAGCCGGCATGTCGAACAGGCAATGGCGCGGCTGAAGCATGAGCCGCTGGAGGCTGCGGAGTAGGGAAGGAAAGGCCAAAGGGCTCTGCCCTTTGGAAACCCGCTAAGGGCTCGCCCTTAGAACCCTTTCGAAAGGCTATTCGCTCCGAAGATTGTGAAGTTGGCTCTGACCTTTTGGGATTAGTGAAAGGCTGAAGCACGAGGGCGGCGTTTCAGAATGGGTCGGAAAATATATCAACCGTCATCGTGCGGGACGTTAGAGCAACATCCGATCAGATGGACTCATGTGATCTGATAAATTTGCTCGGTAAAACAAAGAGTAACAGCGGTGCCGAATCGTCTATCAGATCGGGCACCGCTCTAGTGCTGGAATATCTATCGATCAGGTATTTTGTTTTTTACAAGCCATTTGTATTTCTCGGCGCACAGCCGCTTTAACTCTTGGTTGCGCAACCTGGCCACTTCATGAAAAATACTGACTTTCATATTCTGGGCCAGATTATTCTGTTGTGCCGTTCGCATCAGGCTATCTAGGTAATTCTGAAGCGGAGCGGCCTGATCCTCTTTTGAAGGAACCAGCTTTCCCCGGCCCGAATTTCTGTCCCACTTATATAATACCTCTTGCAGTTTTCATTGTCAAAGGTGATCATAATGCATGATGCAATTGTTGTTCGAGAGCGGCCGATCGACTCGAGAAAAATAAGCTAAATACTTCCAGACGGATGTTGGCTTCGGAACCTTCTTTCAACAGAAGTCTGTCATTAAATTTTCAGAGGTTCCACCCCCGGAACCCACAGAGATATCCCTGTATTTCTTGATTAATATCCTAATTTCAGTCTATAGTAGTATTTACCGATCTTATTCGACGCCAGACTGCCCATTGCCGGGCGCAACGGTTTCACCGTGCGACCATGTGCCACGCATCATTCGATCTGCATGATCGCACCCAGAACCCAAAGAATGCCGGGTCCAGGGACCGCTGGTCCCCGGCGGGTCC
>DAICZL010000481.1 GCA_027311165.1 bacterium | reverse complement strand
CCAACGGCAAGACCAGCACGGTGGAGTTCATGCGCCAGCTCTGGACGCTGGCGCAAACGCGGGCCGCCAGCCTGGGCACGCTCGGGCTGATCGCCCCCGGCTTCCCCCCCGGCCCTGGCCTGACCACCCCCGATCCGGAGCGCCTGGCCGTCACGCTGGCGGCGCTGAAGCGGGCTGGGATCGACCATGCAGCGCTCGAGGCTTCCTCGCACGGGCTCGACCAGTTCCGGCTGGACGGGGTGCTGCTGGCGGCTGGCGCGTTCACCAACCTCACCCGCGATCATCTCGACTATCACGGTAGCCTCGTCGCCTATCGCGCCGCCAAGCTGCGGCTGTTCGCCGAACTGCTCCCCCCGGGCGCCCCGGCGATCGCCGCCACCGCGCGCGATGCCGAGAGCCTGGCCGCGCTGGCGGACATCGCCGCGGCGCGACGGCTCGCCTTTGCCACGGTGGGCGAAGGCGGCAGCGCGATCGCCCTGCTGGGCGCGGAGCCGCGCGCCGACGGCCAGATCCTGGATTTCATCGCCGGCGGGCAGCGCCAGCAGGTGATGCTGCCCCTGCCCGGACGGTTCCAGGCCGACAACGCCCTGCTGGCCGCGGCGCTGGCCCAGGCGCTGGGGCTGGACCGGGCGCCGGCCTTGCTGGCCGGGCTGGTCGGCGTGCGCGGACGGCTGGAACTGGCGGCCAGGCTGCCCGGTGGCGCGGCGGCCTATGTCGACTACGCCCACACCCCGGATGCGCTAGAACGGCTGCTGGGCGCGCTGCGTCCGCATACCGCCGGCCGTCTAGTGGTGGTGTTCGGCGCCGGCGGCGACCGCGACCGCGGCAAGCGCCAGCTGATGGGCGCGGCGGCAGCGCGGCTCGCCGATGTCGCCATCGTGACCGACGACAATCCCCGCGGCGAGGACCCGGCTGCCATCCGGGCCGCGGTGCTGGCGGGCTGCCCCGGCGGGATCGAGATCGGCGACCGCGCAAGGGCGATCGCCGCCGGGCTGGCGGCGCTGGGCCCGGGCGATGTGCTGGTGGTGGCCGGCAAGGGCCACGAGACCGGCCAGATGATCGGCACCGAGATGCTGCCTTTCGACGACGCCACGGTGATCCGCACTCTGGCCGGCGGCGCATGACCATGCTGTGGACGCAGGACGACCTGCTGCTGGCGACCGCCGGCGCCCCGCTCGCCACCGGCGGTGGCGCGGTGGGTGGGGTGATGACCGGGGCCGGCTTCGCCGCCTCCGGTGTGTCGATCGACAGCCGCAGCCTGATCCCGGGCGATCTGTTCGTCGCCCTACGCGGCGAGCACGGCGACGGCCACGATCATGTAGCCGACGCGCTGGCGCGGGGCGCGGCCGGGGCGCTGGTGCATCGCGAGGTGGCGGGGCTGGCCCCGGACGCGAGGCTGCTGCTCGTCGCCGACACGCTGGAGGGGCTGCGGGCGCTAGGGCGATATGCCCGCGCCCGCTTCACCGGCCGGCTGGTCGCGGTCACCGGCAGTGTCGGCAAGACCACGACCAAGGAGATGCTGCGCCGCATCCTGGCCGCCGCCGGACCGACCCATGCCGCCGAGGCATCCTACAACAACCATTGGGGCGTGCCCCTGACGCTCGCCCGGCTAGACCCGGCGGCGTCTTTCGCGGTGATCGAGATCGGCATGAACCATGCCGGAGAGATCGCCCCCCTCGCCCGCCTTGCCCGCCCCCATGTCGGGGTCATCACCGCGATCGCGGCGGCGCATCTCGGCCATCTCGGCAGCCTCACCGCGATCGCCGCGGAGAAGGCCTCGCTGCTCGGCGGTCTGGAGCCCGGCGGGGTCGCGGTGCTGCCGAATGAGACCCCATTTCTGGACCTGTTGGAACAGGCCGCCGGCACGGCCCAAGTGGTTCGCTTCGGTATCGGCCCGGGCTGCGGGGCGCGGCTGGTTGCGACCGAAAACGGTCCGGACTCGGTGCGGCTCAATGCGCAGCTTGGCGACCACCAACTGGTTTGCGCACTTGCCGCGCCGGGGACACACATGGCGATGAACGCGCTTGCGGCCCTGGCCGCCGCCAGCGCACTCAGCGTCGATCCGGACGCGGCGGCGGCGGCGCTGGCCGGCTTCGCCCCACTGTCCGGGCGGGGCGCGCGGCGCAGCCTAGCGCTGCGCGGCGGGCAGGTGCTGCTGCTCGACGAGAGCTACAACGCCTCCGCCGCCTCGGTACGCGCGGCCCTCGCGGTGCTGGCGCTGCAACCGGGCACCCGGCGACTCGCGGTGCTAGGCGAGATGCTGGAACTGGGCGAGGCCGGCTGGGACGAACATGCCGGGCTGGCCGCCGATGTCGCCGGGGCGGCCGATCTCGCCTTCACCTGCGGAGTACAGATGCGCGCATTGTTTGAGGCGCTGCCGCCGGCGCGGCGCGGCGCCCACGCGGCCGATTCGACGGCGCTCGCGCCACTGGTCGCAGCGGCGGCGACCGCGGGCGACGCGATCCTGGTCAAGGGCAGCCTCGGCAGCCGGATGCGCCAGGTGATCGCCGCGCTCGACGATCTAGCCGCGGCACCGGCCGGGGATGGGCGCTGATGCTGTTCGATCTCGCCCGACCGCTCGCCGACCAGTTCATCCTGTTCAACCTGTTCCGCTACATCACCTTCCGGTCCGGCGCCGCCTGCCTGACCGCGCTGCTGATCAGCTTCGTCCTGGGCGGGCCTGTCATCCGCTGGCTGAAATCGGTGCAACTGCAGGGCCAGCCGATCCGCAGCGACGGGCCGGAACGGCACCTGATCGAGAAGAAGGGCACGCCCACCATGGGCGGCGTGCTGATCCTGCTAGCGCTCTGCCTGTCCACGCTGCTGTGGGCCGATCTGCGCAACGCCTATGTCTGGGCGGTGCTGTTCGTCACCCTGGGCTATGGCGCACTGGGCTTCGCCGACGACTTTCTGAAGCTGTCGCGCCGCAACGTGCGCGGGCTGCCAGGCCGCGCCAAGCTGCTGGGCCAGGCGGTGATCGGGCTGATCGCCGCGGTCTGGCTCGCCTGGGTCACGCGCGAGCCGCTCGGCACCAGCCTGACCCTGCCGGTGTTCAAAGACGTGCTGATCCCGCTCGGTCCGGTCTTCCCGCTGTTCGGCATGCTGGTGATGCTGGGCGCGTCGAACGCGGTGAACCTGACCGACGGGCTGGACGGGCTCGCGATCGTGCCGACCATCATCGCCGCCGCAGTGTTCGCGGTGATCGCCTATCTGGTCGGCAACCGCATCTTCGCCGACTATCTGCAACTGCACCCGGTACCGGGGGTTGGCGAGCTCGGCGTGTTCTGCGCGGCGCTGATCGGCGCGGGACTCGGCTTCCTGTGGTTCAACGCCCCGCCGGCGGCGGTGTTCATGGGCGATACCGGCAGCCTGGCGCTCGGCGGCGCGCTCGGGGCGATCGCGGTCGCGACCAAGCACGAGGTGGTACTGGCGATCGTCGGCGGCCTGTTCGTGGTCGAGACAGTGTCGGTGATCGTCCAGGTGTTCTGGTACAAGCGCACCGGCCGGCGGGTGTTCTTGATGGCGCCGCTCCATCATCATTTCGAGCAGAAGGGCTGGGCGGAGGCGACCATCGTGATCCGCTTCTGGATCATCTCAGTGATCCTGGCGCTGATCGGCCTGGCGACGCTGAAGATCCGATGAGCGGATTTCCCCCCGACCTGTTCGCCGGCCGCAGGTTCGCCGTGCTGGGCCTAGGCCGCAACGGGCTACAGGCTGCGCACGCGCTCGTCGCGATGGGCTCGGCGGTGACCGCCTGGGACGATGATCCGCAGATCCGTGCGGCGGCGGCCGGACTTGACCTCGCCGATCCGCTGGCGCGCCCCTTCACCGCCGAGGCGCTGGTGCTCTCGCCCGGCATTCCGCATCTGCTGCCTGCCCCCCACCCGGCTGCGGCGCATGCCATGGCGGCCGGCAGGCCCGTGCTGTCGGATGCCGAATTGCTGTTCCAGGCGGTGCGCCGGGCCGGCTCCGCGGCGCGCTTCGCCGGCATCACCGGCACCAACGGCAAATCGACCACCACCGCGCTGCTCGCCCATATCCTGGCCGCCGCCGGGCGCCCGGTCGCCGCCGGCGGCAATCTCGGCCCGGCCGCGCTCGCGCTACCGCTGCTGGCAGATGACGGCGTTTACGTGCTGGAGATGTCTTCTTACATGTTGGAGCGAATCGCCTCGCTCCGGTTCGATGCGGCGGGGATGCTCAATCTCAGCCCCGATCACCTCGATCGCCATGGCGACATGGCGGGTTACGAGGCCGCCAAGCGGGCGATCTTCGACCGCCAGACCAGCCGCGACGTCGCCGTGGCCGGCATCGACGACGCGCGATCGCGCGGGATCGCAGCCTGGCTCGCGACCCGCGAGGCGCGGATTATGGTCATCTCGGGCCAGGATCCGGCGGATGTATGGTGCGACTCCGGAACGCTGTGCGACCAGGCCGGCCCGCTGCTGGGATATGGCGCGCGCCGGCGGGCTGCCCGGGGCGCACAACGCGCAGAACGCGGCAGCGGCAGCGGCGCTGGCCGCGGCACTCGGCGTGCCCCGGGGTACCGTCGCCCAGTCGATCGCACAATTCCCCGGCCTCGCCCATCGCCAGCAGCTTCTGGCGGCGATCGCCGGGGTGCAGTTCGTCAACGACAGCAAGGCCACCAACGCGGATGCCGCGGCGCGCGCGCTCAGCTGCTATCCGCGACTGGTCTGGATCGCCGGCGGCATCGCCAAGCAGGACGGGATCGCCGAGCTTGCGCCGTGGTTCGGCCGCATCGCCCAGGCGCTGCTGATCGGCCGCGACGCACCGGCGCTGGCCGCTACGCTCGCCGCGCACGGCGTACCGCACGCTATCGCGGGCACGCTCGATGCCGCAGTGCCGGCTGCATTCGCCGCGGCACAGCGCCTGGACGCGCCGGTGGTGCTGCTCTCGCCGGCCTGCGCGAGCTTCGACCAGTTCTCGGGCTTCGAGGCGCGTGGCGCGCATTTCGCCGAACTGGTCCGCCGCATGGCCTGCGGGAGGGCTGCCTGATGCCCGTGCTCTCGCGCGCCGACACCTCGACGCTTGGCCGCTGGTGGTGGACCGTCGATCGCTGGACGCTGGTCGCCATCGCGACGCTGATCGGTTTCGGCTACGTTATGATGCTGGCGGCGAGCCCGGCGGTCGCCGAGCGCATCGGCCAGTCGCGCAGCCTGTTCATCCTCAAGCAGGTGGGGTTTCTCGCGATCGCAGGGGCGATCACGATCGGCGTATCACTGCTGTCCCCGCGCGGCATCCGCAGGCTGGCGATGGCGGGATGTGCGATCGCGCTGGTGCTGACCGCGGCGACGCTGGTGGCGGGGGTCGAGATCAAGGGCGCGCGGCGCTGGATCGCGTTGCCCGGCCTATCGTTGCAGCCGAGCGAGTTCCTGAAGCCCTGCTTCGCCGTGGTGTCTGCCTGGCTGATCGCCGAGGGCCGCCGGTCTCACCGGTTCCACGGTATGGCAATCGCCATCGGCATCTTCTTGCTGGTGGCGCTGCTGCTGAAATCACAGCCCGATATCGGCATGCTGGCAGTCATCACAGCTGTGTTTTTCACGCAGCTGTTCGTGGGGGGCCTCAACCTTGCGTTGGTGGTGCTGGCGCTCGGCGGGAGCGCCGGGGCGGGTGCCGGCGCCTATGTACTGTTCCCGCATGTGCGCAGCCGCGTCGAGCGGTTCCTCGATCACGCGGCGGGCGATTCGTACCAAGTGACCCGCGCGCTGGAAGCCTTCGGCAATGGCGGTCTGCTTGGCCGCGGCCCTGGCGAAGGGCATGTAAAGGACGTTCTACCCGATGCCCATGCGGATTTCGTGGTCGCCGTCGCCGGTGAGGAATTCGGGATGATCGTCTGCCTGCTATTGCTCGGGGTGTTCGGCTTCATCGTGCTGCGCGGGCTCCTGCGCCTGCTGGCGGAATCCGATCCGTTTGTGGTGCTCGCCGCCTCCGGGCTTGTGGCGAGCTTCGGGCTGCAGGCGTTTGTGAACATGGCCTCGACGCTGCATCTGATCCCCACCAAGGGCATGACGCTGCCGTTCATTTCCTATGGCGGATCTTCGGTGATGGCGGTGGCGCTGGGGATGGGGATGCTGCTTGCGCTGACCCGGCGACGGCATCACGGTGACGTACCATGACGCCCCGGCAATGCTGGGCTCCGCCCAGACCCGTCAACAGCCGCACGGCCCTCGGAGCCTTTTCGAAAACGGGTCTTGAGGCGCTGCCCCCAGCGGGGCCAGGACAGCGTCCTGGGCTGGCTGATGGCTGGTGTTTCCAGTGAGAGGCCCCGCCGTGAAGCCCATCGTCATCGCTGCCGGCGGTACCGGGGGACATTTCTTTCCCGCCGAAGCCTTGGCCGCCGAATTGCTGGCGCGCGGACGGCGTGTCGCACTGATGACCGAGGCACGCTCGTCCGGCCTCGCCAGCCTGGCATTCACCGGGCTGGAGCGTTTCGTGCTGCCAGGCGCGGGCATCGCCGGCCGTGGCCTACTGCGCGGCACTACCGCGATTGGTGCGCTGGCAGCCGGAGCGATCCAGGCGCGTACCATCCTTGGCCGGATCGGCGCCTCGGTTGTCGTTGGGTTTGGCGGCTATCCCTCGGTGGGCCCGGTGCTCGGGGCGCGACTGTTGCCACACCGGCCCTCGATTGTCTTGCACGAGCAAAACGCAGTGCTGGGCCGCGCCAACCGGCTGCTTGCTAGCTCCGCCGAAGCGCTGGCGCTGAGCTTTTCACAAACCGAGCGTGTGCCAGAAGCCGCGCAGACCGTGCTAACCGGCAACCCCGTGCGCCCAGCGATTGCGGCACTCGCCGGGCGAGGCTATGCCGCCCCCGTCGATACCGCGGACTTGCGGCTGCTAGTACTGGGCGGCTCTCTTGGCGCGCTTGTATTCAGCGAAATGGTGCCGCCGGCGCTTGCGGCTCTGCCGGGTCCTCTGCGTAACCGGCTGAGTGTGGTGCAGCAATGCCGCCCTGAGGATCTCGACCGGGTGCGTGCCGCTTATGCAGCCGCCAACATCCGGTCCGAACTCGCCGCCTTCTTCCCCGACATCGCGGCGCGGCTTGCGTTCGCGCACCTGGTGATCGCGCGCGCTGGTGCCTCCACAGTGGCCGAGCTCGCCGTGGTCGGCCGTCCGGCACTGCTGGTGCCACTGCCTGGTGCGATCGATGACCATCAGAGCGCCAACGCAGCTTCACTCGCCGCCGCCGGTGGTGGCTGGGTATTACCGCAGGCAGGGCTTTCCGCCGCGAAACTCTCGCGGATCCTGGAAGACAAGCTCGCCGCACCGGCCGCGTTGGCGCAGGCCGCAGCCGCGGCCAGTTCGGTGGCGCGCGCGGACGCGGCAGCGCGCCTGGCCGATCTGGTGGAGGCGATGATCCGCCAGGACGTGAAGCGATGAGGGCACTGCCACTCTCGATCGGCACGATCCATTTCGTCGGCATCGGCGGCATCGGCATGTCCGGCATCGCCGAGGTGCTGTATACTTTGGGCTATCGCGTGCAGGGCAGCGACATCGCCGATTCCGCTAATGTGCGGCGGCTACGCGAGGCCGGCATCGCCGTCTCGATCGGCCACGATGCCGCCAATCTTGGCGATGCCAGGGTGGTGGTGGTCTCGAGCGCGGTGCGCCGCGACAACCCCGAAGTGGCGGCGGCGCGCGCCAGGCTGATCCCGGTAGTGCGGCGGGCCGAGATGCTGGCCGAGCTGATGCGGCTGAAATGGGCGATCGCGGTCGGCGGCACGCATGGCAAGACCACCACCACCAGCCTGATCGCGGCGGTGCTGGAGGCGGCGCGGCTCGATCCCACCGTGATCAACGGCGGCATCATCAATGCCTATGGCACCAACACGCGGCTCGGTGCCGGCGAATGGATGGTGGTGGAGGCCGATGAGAGCGACGGCAGCTTCCTACGCCTGCCGGCGGTGATCGCGGTGGTCACCAACATGGACCCCGAGCATCTGGACCACTGGGGCAGCGAGGCGGCGATGGTCGCCGGCTACGACCAGTTCGTCGCCAACATCCCGTTCTACGGCTTCGCGGTGCTGTGCATCGACCATCCCGCCGTGCAGCAGATGATCCCGCGCCTGTCGGATCACCGCATCATCACCTATGGGTTCAGCCCGCAGGCCTATGTGCGCGCGGAACGGCTGGTCGCCGACCGGATGGGCTGCACCTTCGAGGTGATCGTCACCGACCGCTTCCGCGGCCGCACCCGCCGGATGGGTCCGTTCCGGCTGCCGATGCTCGGTAGCCACAATGTTCAGAACGCACTGGCCGCGGTCGCGGTGGCGATGGAGATGGAGCTCGACGACGACACGGTGCGGCTGGCTTTCGCCGGGTTCCGCGGCGTCAAGCGCCGCTTCACCAAGACCGGCGAGGCCGGCGGCATCACCGTGATCGACGATTACGGCCACCATCCGGTGGAGATCGCGGCGGTGCTGAAGGCGGCGCGCCAGGCCGGGGCGCGCGACGTGGTCGCGGTGGTGCAGCCGCACCGCTACACGCGGCTGCAATCGCTGTTCGGCGCGTTCTGCACCTGCCTGAACGATGCCGGCACGGTGATCGTGGCCGACGTGTATGCCGCCGGCGAGGCGCCGATCGGCGGGGTGAACCGCGACGCGCTGGTCGAGGGGCTGCGGGCACGCGGCCATCGCAGCGTGGTGCCGCTGCCGGGGCCGGAACATCTGGCCGAGATGGTCTACGCGATCGCCAAGCCGGGAGATTTCGTGGTGTGCCTCGGCGCCGGCACCATCACCCAGTGGGCCGCGTCGCTGCCGGGCCAGCTGGCCGAGCTGCAGGC
>DAICZL010000480.1 GCA_027311165.1 bacterium | reverse complement strand
CATCGGGACCCACCACCGTCGGGACCCGCCTGGGAGCCGAGGGTCGTGGATCCGCAGGCCCGAGAAAATCATTCATGCGAGGCTCCGGGCCTGGCAGTCGGGGCGCGGGCCTGGCAGTCCGAGGGGATGGGGGGCAGCGCTCCGGCCTCGCTCCCTGCCTACGGGCGGATCGGACACGACCGCTCCCGCGCGGTCCGGCTCCGTTGGCCGCACGGTTCTGCACTGATGACCCCGGTGCCCATCGCTCAGAGCAACATCCGATCGGATGGACTCATCCGATCGGATAAAGTTGCTCGGTAAAACGATAAGTAAGAGCGGTGGCCGATCGTCTATCAGATCGGTCACCGCTCAGAGCAACATCCGATCGGATGGACTCATCCGATCGGATAAAGTTGCTCGGTAAAACAACAAGCAAGAGCGGTGGCCGATCGTCCATCAGATCGGGCACCGCTCTAGCCTCTCCGGCTGCTCTGACGAGGCACCCTTCCGCCGGGACCCCGCCGCGCCCGGTCGAGCGCCGTCTGCAGCCGCCGCGCGGTCTCACCGGCCAGCGCTGCCGGCAGCCCGGCGAAGCCGATCACCAGACCCTGCCAGGATGCCTCGCCAAGGTGATAGGCGCCGAGCGGTGCCACTGCGAGCCCGCGGGCCCGGCAGATCTGCACCGCCGCCTGCTCGTCGCTGCCTTGGGGAAGCCGGACCACCAGATGCAGACCGCCAGGAGCGGGCAGCGGAGTGAGCGAGGGGGCGTGCCGGCCCAGGGCGTCCAGCAGGGCGGCGCGGCGGCGCGCATATTCGGTGCGCATCCGCCGGATATGCGGCGCCAGGCTGCCCTGGTGCATGAACGCGGCCAGCACCGCCTGGGTCAGGGCCGGCGGCCCGCGATCGGCCAGGGTGCGGGCGCGCAGGAACGCCCCCAGCAGCGGCGGCGGCACCACCGCGAAGCCCAGCCGCAGTGCAGGGGCCAGCGTCTTGCTGAAGGTGCCGCAATAGATCACCCGGCCGGTGCGATCCAGCGAGGCGAGCGGCGGCAGCGGCTTGCCCTGCCAGCGGAACTCCGAGTCGCAATCGTCTTCCAGGATCGCAGCGCCGGCGCGGCCCGCCCAGTCGAGCAGAGCGAGCCGCCGCCCGATCGGCAGCGCCCCGCCGAGCGGTGTCGCATGGGAGGGCGCGACCAGCGCCAGCCGGGCGGCGGGGGCCAGGCGGATGCCGGCGGCCACGTCCAGCCCCTCGGCATCGCTCGGCACGCCGACCAGCCTGGCCCCGGCGGCGGCCAGCGCGCCGCGGCCGGCGATGTAGCCCGGATCTTCCACCCAGGCGTCATCGCCGGGATCGAGCAGCAGTTCGGCCGCCAGGCGCAGCGCCTGCTGGGTGCCGGCGGTGACCAGGATGCAGGCGGGATCGGCCAGCAGCCCGCGGGTGGCGGCCAGGTGGCGGGCGATCTCCTGGCGAAGTTCGGGCAGGCCCTGCGGGTCCGGATACTGCGTCAGGCCAGCGGGCAGGCGGCGCAGCACCCGCGCCGCGCAGCGCGCCCAGGCGGCGGCGGGGAACAGTTCCGGGGCCGGGATGCCGGCGGCGAGGATGCTGCCGGGGGCGGCCGGCGGCGCGGCGTCGGGCAGGTCGGCGGCGACGAAGGTGCCGCTGCCGTGGCGGGCGCGGACATAGCCCTCGGCCGCCAGGCGCTCATAGGCCAGCACCACGGTCTGGCGCGACAGGCCCAGTTCCTCGGCCAGGACCCGGCTGGGCGGCAGCCTGGTCTGCGGCGGCATCGCACCGCTGAGCATGGCCTGGCGCAGCCGGTCGAACACCGCATGCTGCCGAGACTGGTCTGATCCGTTCATGGCGATGTGGTCGTTCCGTTCGGTCCAATCCCAGATTAGGCTGCGGCGCTGGAGTGGTCACGTCGTTCTGGTCGCTTCATGTCATTCCGCCCCGTCCGAGACAGGGATCCGCCATGCATCTGCGCCCGGTTTTCGCCGAGACCGACCTCGCCCGTATCCTCGATCTGCTGCGCCGCCACAGCTTCGGGGTGCTGGTGACCCTGGGCGCGCGCGGGCTCGAAGCGTCCAACATCCCCTTCATGGTGGAGCCCGCAGAGCCGGCCACGGCCGGGGCCCCGGGATTCCTTCTCTTTGGCCATCTGGCGGCCGGTAACCCGCAATGCGCGGCGCTGGACGGGGGGATGGCGCTGGCGGTGTTTACCGGCCCGCATGCCTATATCTCGCCGTCCTGGTATCGCTCCGGCCCGGCGGTGCCGACCTGGGACTATGCCGCCGTGCATGTCTCGGGGCGGCTGTCGCAGGTCGAGGATCCGGATGCGGTGGCCACGCGCCTGCGGGCCCTGTCGGCCCATGATCGGGACGGGTTCGATTTCGACGCGATGCCTGCCGCCTATCGCGACAAGATGCTGGCCGGCATCCGCAGCTTCACGCTGACCCCGGAGCGGGTGGAGGCGCAGTGGAAGATGAGCCAGAACCGCAGTGCGGCGGACCGGGCAGGGGTGATCGCGGCGCTCGCCGCGCAATTTGATCCGCTGGCCGCGGAGGTCGCGGCGGCGATCGCGGCGACGATGCCTCCCGAACCGGTTGGGTAGGAGCAGGCGACGGGCGTTCAGCCCGGGCGATCTGCCCGCACATTCCGGTGGCGCTGCCCGTGGGGCCTGGGGGCGCGTGAGGTCTGGAGCACCGTCCGATCAGATGGGCTCATCTGATCGGATAAGGGTGCTTGGCAATACAAACAGCAAGAGCGGGGGCCGATTGCCGGTCAGATCGGCGACCGCTCCAGGTTTCCGTTGGATCAGGGCGTCCGTGAGACCGGGGAATCGTGACACCTGGGAGTCGTGAGACCTGGGAGTCGTGACACCTTGGTGGGGGGCCAAGAGACCTGAGTGTCCGGGAGGCCTGGGCGCAAGTGGGGCCCGGGCGACAGTGGATCCTGGGCGCAAAAGGACCCTGGGGGCTAGGCGCAGGTAGGGCACCCGGCCCTTACCCTGTCAGGAGCCAGCGCTCCCTGGGCGCGCATTGTCACCACCGCGTGATCCGGCCTCTCCCTCACCCCTCAGGGGGGGCACCGAACAGCGTACATTCCCGGGGCCGCGTCGGCGTAGGAGGTGTCATGACCCGCATCGGGGCCGGCACTGGACGGGACGGCGGTTCGTCGACCGATCGAATGCAGGCCCCCGGGATCTGCCCACCGGGCTGGCAACGCGGCGGTCCGCTCAGCCATCACCCGCGATACGGGCCATGCCGCTGATCAGACCCCTTCGCTGATCAGAACCCTTCGCGCTCCAGGCGCTTGCGCTCCATCTTGCGGGCCCGGCGCACCGCCTCGGCCGCTTCGCGGGCACGCCGCTCGGAGGGTTTTTCGTAATGGCGACGCAGCTTCATCTCCCGGAAGATCCCTTCCCGCTGCATCTTCTTCTTGAGCGCCTTGAGCGCCTGATCGACATTGTTGTCACGAACGAGAACCTGCACTTGGCCGCCTGCTCCTGTATCTGAACTGCCGCCGACGGGGACGCCCGGAAGGAGGCATGTTGATGGGTTCCAAACGCCGGACCCCGACGCGGAAGCGGCGCGTATATCATGTCGCAGGCGCCTCGCCAAACCGATTCGCCATCCCCACCTCTCAGGGTGTTCCCCTGTCTCTGTCGCCCCCGCAGGCAGTCCCCCGCCGCTTCCAGACGGATCGAAATCCCATGGCCCTCCTCAAGATCGCCCGCATGGGCCACCCCGTTCTGCTGCAGCGCGCCGAGGTCGTCAGCGATCCCGGGGCGGCGGAGATCCGCCGGCTGGTCGCCGACATGATCGAGACGATGGAGGATGCCGGCGGTGTCGGGCTCGCCGCGCCGCAGGTGCATGTGCCGCTGCGGCTGTTCGTTTTCCGGGTGCCTCCGGAGCGGGCGGGCGGCGCCGAGGCGGAACTGCCGGCAGGGATCAGCGTCCTGATTAACCCGCTGGTCGCGGCGTTGGGCGAAGAGAAGATGCTGGGATGGGAAGGCTGTCTTTCCATCCCCGGGCTGCGGGCGGCGGTGCCGCGGGCGCCGCGGATCCGCTATCGTGGCCTCGATCTGGAGGGGCGGGCCGTGGAACGGGTGGTGAGCGGATTCCACGCCGGCGTTGTACAGCATGAATACGATCATCTGGACGGGATCCTCTACCC
>DAICZL010000470.1 GCA_027311165.1 bacterium | reverse complement strand
CCCTCGCCCTGATCGGCTGCCATCACCGCCACCCCGCCACCCCGCGCTGCCAACTCAGGGCACCAGCACTGCGCGGCCCTTGACCTTGCCGTGATGCAGGTCGAGCAGCGCCGCGTTCGCATCCTTCAGCGCGTATTCGCGCGTGGCCAGATGCACCAGCCCGCGATCGGCCAGCGCCATCAGCTCCACCAGTTCGGGATAGGTGCCGACCAGATTGCCGACGATGGTCTTTTCCGAGGTGATCATGTCGATCGTCGGCAGGTCGATCTTTCCGCCGTAACCGACGATGTAATAGTACCCGCCGTTGCGGGTCATCGCGAGGCCCTTGGCGATGGCATCGCCCTCGCCCACGAAGTCGATCACCGCCTCCGCCCCGCGCCCGCCGGTCAGCGCCAGCACCGCCTCAACCTCGTTGCCGTCGGCCTTGACGCGGTGATGCGCGCCGCATTCCTCGGCCAGCTGCAGCGCCATGTCGGACCGATCGACCACGATGATCTCGGCTGCACACAGGGCGGCCAGGACCTGGATGCCGATATGGCCGAGGCCACCGGCGCCGATCACCACCGCGTATTCACCCGGCAGCAGATGGCGGGACGCTTTCTTGGCGGCGCGATAGGCGGTCAGCCCGGCATCGGTGTAGGGCGCGACCTGCCTGGGGGCGAGGCTCGCGGGCAGCTTGATCAGCGAGCGCTCGCCGGTCAGCAGGTACTCGGCATAGCCGCCATTGGCGTTGATGCCGGGAAAGCTGCTGTCGGTCGCGTGCATGTCATCGCCGCGCCGGCAGGCCAGGCAATGGCCGGAAGTGACCAGCGGGTGACAGATCACCGCGTCGCCTGGCTTCACGCCCTGCACCGCGCCGCCCACTTCCTCGCCCCAGCCGGCGTTCTCGTGGCCCATGATGTAGGGCAGCTTGACATCCCCCTTGCTGCGCCAGATGCCCTAGACGATGTGCAGGTCGGTGCGGCACACGCCCGCCCCGCCGATCCGCACGATCACGTCGGTCGGGCGGGTGATGCGCGGATCGGGCACGTCCTCGTAATGAACGAACGCGTTGCCGCTCAGCGTCTCGTCATAGGCGTGCAGCACGGCTGCCTTCATGGTCCTGTCCCCTCCCCCGGCGCCCCGGCGTGCCGCCATCCGGCGCCCGCTGAAGCCATTGGCCCTGAATTCCGTTGGTGCGGATCCAGTTGGTGAAAGCGGGTATCAGCAACCGCCGTGCCAGCCTCTTTGCCGTTGTTCGCGCTCGATTTGCTGCGCCGGCGAACGCGCCGGCGCTGTTCCGTCGGTCAACAGCCTGGCGCAACACACTGTTCCGTCACGGAACAGGCCGGACCGGCGGGCACGCATTCGGGATGGGCAATTTCGCGGGACTGACATATTCTGCGACACTTGGCTCCACGCCATCACGCCGAGGCCGCCGTCCGAAGCGGCCCGTGCAGGAGGATGTCATGCTGGTTTCCGCCGAGGAACGCCTGACCCGTGCCCGAGTCGTGCTGGAACGACGCGGGATCGCCGATCCGGCGCTGCTGTCGCCGGAGATCTCCGAAAGCTGGCGACGTTGCCTCGCCGCCGGGCTCGACCCGCGCAAGCCGCCGCCGCTCGATGTGGTGGACGATGCGCGGCTGCGCGTGGCCCGCCAGGAGCGCGAGATGCTGCGCCGCCTGGCACTCGCCGAGATGCAGAATCTGTATCATCAGATCGCCGGCACCAATTTCATGATCGCCTTCGCCGCCCCCGACGGCGTGCTGCTGGACACGATCGCGGATTCCAGCTTCGGCGCGACCGCCCGGGCGAGCGCGATCCGCCCAGGCACGATCTGGACCGAAGCGCAGTGCGGCACCAACGCGCTCGGCACGGTGGGAGCGACCGGAACCCCGATCAGCGTGCACGGGGCGGAGCATTTCTTCACCCAGTACGGTGCGCTGACCTGCACCGCCGCACCGGTCTTCGATCCGGCGGGACAGCTGGCCGGCGTGCTCGATGCCTCCTCCGACTGCGGCTCGCGCCAGCAGCACACCAGGGCGCTGGTCTCGATGGCGGCCTCTCAGGTGGAGAACGGGCTGCTGCGCGAGGGCCATCGCGGGGACCTGCTGATCGCCTTTCATTCCCGGGGCGAGTATCTGCACACGCTGAGCGCCGGCCTGCTCGCGGTGAGCGAGCAGGGGATCGTGCTGGCCGCCAACCGCCAGGCCCATTTCCTGCTCCAGGGCCTGCCCGCGGTGCCGGGACGGCGCTTCGAGGAGCTGTTCCGCACCCGGTTCACCGTCTTCCTGGAAGCGGGCGGGGCCGAGGAGCGCCAGCGGCTGGAGGATCGGGTGGGCAGCGCCTTCGTCGCCCGGCTGGAGAATCTGCGCCGGCCGCTGGCGGTGGCGATGGCGCGACCGCCCGCCGGAGGGGGCCTGGCGATGCCCAACGGGGCGGCCGGCGGCGCCGGGGCTGGCGGTGCCGCCGGGGGACGGCCGGGCGGCGGCACGCTGGGCTTCGTGGCCGAGGATCCGGCGGTGGCGGCGCTGGTGCGCCGTGTGGAGGCTGCGGCGGCCCGGCGGCTGCCGATCCTGATCCGCGGCGAGACCGGCACCGGCAAGGAGCAGTTGG
>DAICZL010000468.1 GCA_027311165.1 bacterium | reverse complement strand
GTCCGGGGAGTCCCTCACGCGGCCCGCGCCCGGATCTGCGGGGACGGGATGGCGGGGCTGTCGCTGGCGGGGATGGGGGCGCCGACCAGGGCATAGTAGCCGCCGGCGGCGACCAGGGCGATCGCGGCGCCGACCAGCAATGCGAGGGCGAAGCTGTCGGTGGTCTGCACGATCATGCCGGTGACGGTCGGTGCCAGCGCGCCCCCCAGATAGCCGCCGAAATTCTGCATCGCGCCGAGCGAGGCGGTGCAGTTGGCCGGCGCCGCCACCGGCGCCATCGCCCAGGCGGTGGTCGAGGAGACATAGAGCAGGAACAGCGAGATCGAGATGCACAGGATCGCCAGGGTATCGCTCGGCGTCAGCGCGGCCAGGGTGGTGAAGCAGGCGGTGAGCACCAGAGAGCCGGCCATCGGCAGCTTGCGGCTGCGCATCGGCGAGACCCCCCGGCGTACCAGCCAGTCGGCGAAGCGCCCGCCGCTGATGCTGCCGACGACGCCGAACAGGAACGGCACCGCCGCGATCATGCCGGTCTTGGAGATGCTGAAATGCCGCTCATGCTCCAGATAGCGGGGCAGCCAGGCATTGTAGATCCAGGTGACATAGATCGTGCCGAAATAGCCGCACAGCATGCCCCAGGTGGTGCGGAAGCCGAACAGCCGGCGCCAGTCCTGCCAGGTGACGGGGCTGGCGCTGGCCGGCGGATCGCCATCGGCCAGATAGGCGCGCTCCTCCGCGCTCAGATCCACCTGCGCCGGGTCGCGATGGATGGAGTAGAACAGCACCGCCATCAGCAGGCCGACCGCCCCCATGATCGCGAACATCGCCCGCCAGCCGAAATTCAGCATCAGGAAGGTCAGCAGCGGCACCGAGATCGCCGTGCCCAGCGTGGACGAGCAGTTCCAGATGCCGGTGGCGCCGCCGCGGCCGCGCACGTTGAACCAGTCCCGGGTGATGCGCGCGCAGGTGGGGAAGGTGGGCGCCTCGCCCATGCCCAACAGCAGACGGGCGCCGAAAAAACTGGAGAAGCCGCCGACCAGACCGCCCAGCGCCTGGGCCAGCGACCAGGTCGCGAGGCTCGCGGTCATCATCAGCCGCGGCCCCAGCCGATCGACCAGCGCGCCGGCGGGCAGCTGGCAGAAGGCGTAGGACCACAGGAACGCCGACAGCAGCAGACCCATATCGGAGAAGGAAAGACCGAGATCCTTGCTGATCAGGGGATTGGCGACCGCGAGCGTCGCGCGGTCGATGTAGTTCACCGCGCCCGAAACGACCAGCAGGGTCAGCACCGTGCGCTGGATCGAACGGATCCGCGGCGTGGCGGCAAGCTCGGCCATGGTGGTCTCCTCCGTGACGTCTTCTTCGGGACCGCCGCGCCGGCGGCCTCGTCCTCGCGAGATTGAGCCGCGGGGCCGGCGCTGTCCAGCGAGGCGCCGATCTTCCGCGCACCGATCCCGCCCCCGGCCGGGCACGGCAGCGGCCTTAAGGAAGGGCGCAGGGGATTGGCCCGGCCGGTCC
>DAICZL010000455.1 GCA_027311165.1 bacterium | reverse complement strand
GCGCAGCAGATCGAGCCCGCCCATCCCCGGCAGATAGGCATCGATCAGCAGACAGCCATCCGATCCCGCCCGATAGGCTGCCAGAAACGCCTCGCAGCTTGCGAAATCCTGCACGATCCGCCGATCGTCCTCGAGAACGCTGCGCACCAGGTCGCGGATATTGGGGTCGTCATCCACGACGAAGACCACGTGCGGATCCGCATCCCCCGCGGCCCCGTTTCGCGCCGCGGGCGCGGCCGCGAGCAGGCCCTGCACCGCCCGGGTGAGCTCCGCCGGCCGGATGGGCTTGCGGAGCTGCAGGCAGCTGGTGCCGGCGATGGCGTTGCGGGCCTCGGCGGAGACATCCCCGGTCAGGATGATCACCGGCAGTGCGGAGCCCAGGGCCTGGCGCAGCGTCGCGACCAGGGCCAGACCGTCCATGGCGCACGGCAGGTTGTAGTCGGTCAGTACCAGATCCGGGCGGATGGACCTGGCCAGATGCAGCGCCGCAGCGCCGGCGCCCGCCGCGTCGGCGTGGTGGGCGTCATCGGCGAGGATCAGGCTCAGCAATTCCCGCAATTGCGGGTCGTCTTCCACGATCAGGATGCGGGCCGGGCGACCCGCCACACCAGGGGCGGCGGCCTGCGGAGCCGGCAGGGAGATCGCCGGCGCGGGCCGGTCCGCCGGCGCCTCGGCCTCGCCCGCACAGACCGGAACCTCGATGCTGAAGACCGATCCGGCACCCGGGCGGGAGCGAACCTGGACACGATGGTCGAGCAGAGCCCCCAGCCGCTGGACGACCGGCAGGCCGAGCCCGAGACCGCGATAGCGCTCGCGCGGCGGCTCGTCGGGCTCCGGGTCGGCGGGCTCCGGGTCGCCGGCGAAGATCGTCTTCAGCGCGCGCTCGGCAATGCCGATGCCGGTATCCCACACTTCGATGCGCAGCATCCCCGCGCGCCGGCGGCAGCCCAGCAGGACCTTGCCCGTCCGCGTGTATCTGATGGCATTGGAAACCAGGTTCCGCACCATCTGAGCGAGCAGCCGCGGATCGCTGCGCACCTTCAGTCCGCAGGGCACGACGCGAAGGGCGATGCCCTGGGCACGCGCGTGTTCCGCGAACGCGCCCCCTACCCGGGCGAGCAGATCGTCGATCCCGAACCCGCCGATTTCGGTGCGCACCAGCCCCGCGTCGATCTGATCGATGTCGAGCAGCGTGTCCAGCATGCCGGACATCGTGCCTACGGTGGCGTCGAGCCGTGCGAGCAGCCGGTCGCAATCCGCGCCCTCGACCCGGCGCGCCAGCAGGCCCTTCAGCAGGGCCAGGCCCTGCAGACTCTGGCGCAGCTCATGGCTGGCCGCCGCCAGGATGCGCGATTTCGCGGCGTCGGCCCTGGCGGCAGCGATACCCGCGGCAGCGGCCCCGGCGGCCGGGCGATCGGCGATCTGCGTCTCCTGCGCCGCCCGCCTGGGCTGCGTCCTGTCGGTGAAGGTGATGGCGAGGCCTGCCACTTCTTCCCCATCGGCGCGGCAGGGCAGGATCCGGCACTGCCGGATGCCCCGCGGGGTCGCGAACTGCCGCTCGACCGGCGCGAGGCGCGCCAGCACCGATCGGGCGTCCTCCGCCAGCATTCCCTCGGTGGCCAGCGCGGGCAGGTCTTCGAGCCGCCGGCCGATATCGCGGTCGATCAATCCGAACAGCGCTGCCATGGCCGGGGTGAAGCAGCGGATCCGGAGCGCGCAATCGAGGTAGAGCGTCGCCAGATCCGTGCTGGACAGGACCGTCCGCAGGGAGAGCGCGACGGCCTGCTGCCGGGCGAGGGCCTCGCGCAGCTGGCGGTTGCGGGCGCTGAGCGCGCTGCCGAGGGATTGCTTTTCCCGCCTGATGGTCAGCAATTCCTGTTGTATCGCCCGGCGCTCGCGCTGCTTCGGCAGAGCGGTCCCGGTGATTGCACGCCCCGCCTCGCCCGTGGCCGCCGGCGGGTCCGCGGCGATCGCCTTCGGCAGGTCCGCCCGCCCGGTCATGCGCGCCTGCAGGCATGGGAGGGCGGAGGGAGACATCGCCCGCGGCAAGGACATCGGCAGCAGATCCGCCCTGCCGCTTCGGGCCGGCTGCCGTGCGATCTCGCAGGCCGGATCGCCCCCCTTCCGGCGGGCGCGGCCGGGCCCGATGATGACGGGTGCGTTGGTCTGCGGCGCGCGCCGGATCGCCGGGTCCAGCCCGCCAGGCCGATCGCCCGAGCCATGCGCCGATGCCAGGCGCAGGCAGCGCTCGGTGGCACCGACGGAACACAGTCGGTCGCGCCCGCGCTGGCCCGGGACCATCGCAGGGGCGTGGGTCTTGGGCGCATGCAGCCGGCGCGGCCCCGCCCCTGCCGCCTGCCGGCAGGCAGGGGCGGTCCCGTCGCGCTCGGGCAGCGCGCCCCCTTGCCGCTGAGGCTGCTCGGGCGGCACCGCCATCCCATTCGCCGCGTTCCGCGCCACAGGCGTGGCGCTTCCGGCCAGCATCGCCCCGCCCTTGCCCGGTTGCGTCGCGTCGCGATGCCGGAT
>DAICZL010000403.1 GCA_027311165.1 bacterium | reverse complement strand
CCCGGCGGGAGACGACGCGGCGGGGGCGCACCCGGCGGGGCACGACGCGGCGGGGCCAGGTGCAGCCGGGCCGGGCGCGGCGGGCGCAGCGGCCTCCGGCGGATCCGCGCCGCGATGAACGAGCTTCGCGCCATCGCCGCGCCGCGCTGCCGTGACGCCAGCGAAACCCTGCGCCGGGAGATCGAGACCGGCCGCTTCGCCACCGCCGAGATGCTGCCCGGCGAGCGCGATCTCGCCGCTCTGCTGGGTATTTCCCGCACCACTCTGCGCCGGGTGATCGCCGGGCTGATCGCCCAGGGCGTGCTGACCCAGCGCCAGGGGGCGGGCACCTTCATCCGCCGGGGCGCACCGCGGGTGGAACAGCCGCTCTCGCGCCTGACCGGGTTCAGCCAGGACATGGCGCTGCGCGGTCTGCGCGCCGGTTCGCTGGTGCTGGAAAGCGGCCTGTTCCTGCCGACGCCGGAGGAGGCGATGATGCTTGGCGCCTCGCCCGGCGAGCAGGTGCTGCGGCTGTCGCGCCTGCGGCTCGCCGATGACCTGCCGATGGCGGTGGAGCACGCGGTGGTGCCGCGGCACTTCCTGCCCGATCCGGGCGCGATCGGCGCCTCGCTCTATGCCGCGCTGGCGGCGCGCGGGGCGCGGCCGGTGCGGGCGCTGCAGCGGCTGCGCGCGGCCATCCTGGCCGATGAGGACGCCGACCTGCTGGGGGTCGCGCGCGGCAGCCCGGCATTGCACATCCAGCGCCTGGGCTATGATGCGCAGGGACGCTGCGTGGAGTTCACCAGATCCCGCTACCGGGCTGATCTTTATGATTTCGTCGCGGAGCTCTCGTTGCCGGACGTGTTGCGCGATGCCGGCTAAGCCCGGCTTCGCGTGCCTCGGAGAGCACCCCCCAGCGAAAGGGGTCTGGGGCCGAGGCCCCAGTGGGTTTCCAAAGGGCAAAGCCCTTTGGCCTTCCTCTTTTTTTTCCGAGAAGGCGTAGCCATGCCCCCGAGCCTGATGTCGCGGGAAACCGCCGAGGTGCCCGAGGTGCTGGCCCGCCAGCGCGCCACTCTTGCCCCCTCCCTCGCCCGGCTGGGCGCCGAGCTGCGCGAGCGCGCTCCGCGCCTGGTGGTCACCATCGCCCGCGGCAGTTCCGACCATGCCGCGCTGTATCTCAAGCATCTGGTCGAGCGCGGGCTCGGCCTGCCCTGCGTCTCGATCGGGCCCTCGCTCGCCTCGGTCTATCACGCGAGGCTGCGTCTGCCCGGCGCGGTCGCGGTCGCGATCTCGCAATCCGGCCGCAGCCCCGACCTGCTGGCTCTGCAGGACGCGGCGCGGGAGGGCGGGGCGCTGTGCGTCGCCCTGGTCAATGACGAGGCGAGCCCGCTCGCCGCCGCCGCCGATCTGGTGCTGCCGCTGTGCGCCGGGCCCGAACGGGCGGTGGCCGCCACCAAGTCGATGATCGCGGCCCTCGCCGCCGGCGCCGCGCTGGTCGCCGCCTGGGCCGGGGATGCCGCGCTGGACGCGGCGCTGGCCGCCCTGCCCGACCGCCTGGCGCTGGCGGATGGCACGGTGAGCGAGACCGATACCGGGTTCCTGGCCGCGTCGGGCTCGCTGTTCGTGCTGGGCCGCGGCGCCGGCCTCGGCATCGCGGCGGAAGCGGCGCTGAAGCTCAAGGAGACCTGCGCGATCCATGCCGAGGCGTTCTCGTCGGCCGAGGTGCTGCACGGCCCGCCGGCGCTGCTGGCCGAGGGGTTTCCGGTGCTGGGCTTCCTGCCGCAGGACGCCGCCCGGGCGGGCTTCATCGAGACGCTGGCGCGGCTGCGGGCGATGGGGGCGCGGACCCTGTGCTACGATCAGCTGCAAGCGGACGGCCCGGCCGGCGGCGATCCTCCGGCCGGTGGCGGGCGGACGCTGCTGGTGCCCGCGACCGCGCCGCTGCTCGCCCCGATCGCCATGATCCATGGCTTCTACCTCCTGGCCGAGGCCACCGCCCGCCGGCGCGGGCGCGATCCCGACAATCCGCCGCATCTGAGCAAGGTGACCCGCACGACATGACCGAGGTGCTGTACGGCGCCCGCCTGTTCGACGGGCGCCGCATGATCGAGGACGCCGCGCTGGTGATCGAGGGCGGGACCATCGCCGCGATCCTGCCGGTGGCCGACCGCCCTGCGGCGGCGCGCGCCCTGGGCGGCGGGGTGCTGGCCCCCGGCCTGATCGACCTGCAGGTCAATGGCGGCGGCGGGGTGCTGTTCAACGACACCCCGACCCCGGAGGCGATCGCCGCGATCGCCGCCGCGCACCGGCGCGACGGCACCACCGGCCTGCTGCCCACCGTGATCACGGACGCCCCCGCGGTGCTGGTGGCGGCGCTGGCGGCAGCAGGGGCGGCCCATGGCCGGGTGCCGGGCGCGCTCGGCATCCATGTCGAGGGCCCGTTCATCGATCCGGCCCGCGCCGGGGCGCATCCGCCGGAACATATCCGGGCGATGACGCGCGAGGACGCCGCCGCGCTGGCCGCTGCCAGGGCGGGGGCGATGCTGCTGACGCTGGCCCCGGTCGCGGCCGGCCCGGCGCTGATCGGCGAACTGGTCCGCGCCGGCATCATCGTGAGCCTCGGCCATGCCGAGGCGACCGAGGCGCAGGCCGCGGCCTGCTTCGCCGCCGGCGCGCGGGCGGTGACCCATCTGTTCAACGCGATGAGCCCGCTCGGCCATCGCGCGCCGGGGCTGGTCGGGGCCGCGCTCGCCACCCCGGGCATCGTCTGCGGGCTGATCGCCGATGGGCACCATGTCGCCCCGGCGGCGGTGCGGGTCGCGCTGGCGGCCAGGGGACGCGACGGCATCGCCCTGGTGTCCGACGCCATGCCGCCGGCCGCCGGCGGGCCGGACCGGTTCACCCTGCAGGGCAGGGCGGTGCGGCGGGACGGCAGCCGGCTGGTGCTGGCCGACGGCACGCTGGCCGGGGCGGCGATCACGCTGATGGATGCGGTGCGCTGGCTGGTGCGCACGCTGGACGTGCCGATCGGGGACGCGCTGGCGATGGCGAGCGCGACCCCGGCGCGGCTGCTCGGCATCGGCCATCGCTATGGCGGCCTCGTCCCCGGCATGGCGGCGAGCCTCGTGCATCTCGACAGCACGCTCCTCGTGCGCGAGGTATGGGTGGACGGGCGCGGCGCGGACCGGCTCGCGACAGGGACGGAGCAGGCGCAATGAACACGACGGGACTGATCATCGTGACCGGCGGCAGCCGCGGCATCGGCGCCGCGATCGCCGTGAAGCTCGCCTCGCTCGGCCATCCGGTGGCGGTGAACTATGCCGGCAACGCCGAGGCGGCGGGCGCGGTGGTGCGGGCGATCACCGAGGCCGGCGGGCGGGCGCGGGCCTTCCCCGGC
>DAICZL010000448.1 GCA_027311165.1 bacterium | reverse complement strand
GGGCGGCGGCGGCAGGGGCGGCGGTCGGGGGGCCGGCTCCGCCATCGGGGATGCCGGGCATCGCCTTCCCGGCCCTGGCCTGGGGTCCGTCGCGTGCACACGCCGCGACACGCACCTGCCCAGCGGTCTGGCGCCCCGGATCGGCGTGCCGGATAAATCGGCGTGCCGGATAGGATGAGCGCGGAGCGCGCTGGCTGGGGGACCTGGATTCGAACCAAGGCTGCCCGGGTCAGAGCCGGGAGTTCTACCGCTAAACTATCCCCCAGCGGCCGGTGCGCCCAGATAGCACTTCCCCGCTGCACCCGCAACGCAGGGCAGGCCCGCGGGATCGCCAGGGCGCGCGCCATCCGCCCCGCCTGCCCCGGGGCGCTTCCTATCGGGCCGCGTCCCATCGGGCCGCTTCCCATTGCGCCGCTTCCCATCGGGCCACCTGCCCCGTGGCGCGCAGGCAGAACCCCGGACGCGCAGGCTGCCCCCGAGACGCGCTGGCTGCCCCCGAGCGGAAGGACGCCCGCCCGATCCGGGCCGGGCTTGAGCGTTGCCGCCGCACCGGGGGGCCCAGCCGGTGCCGCAAGCCTCCGGTGTGTCATGACGTCAGCGCGGGGGCGGCTGACTTGCCGGGCAGGCGTCATGGCGCCGATGATGGTCTGCCGCCAGCAGAAGGACCCAGCCATGAAGGCCGTCGCCTACACCCATTCCCGGCCGATCGGCGATGCCGATGCGCTGATCGATGTCGACCTGCCCGATCCCTCGGCGCGCCACCACGATCTGCTGATCGAGGTCAAGGCGATCTCGGTCAATCCGGTCGATACCAAGGTACGGATGCGCGCAGACCCCGCCGGCGAGCCCAAAGTGCTGGGCTGGGATGCGTCGGGAATCGTCCGTGCCCTGGGGCCGCAGGCCACGCATTTCGCCATCGGCGATGCGGTCTATTATGCCGGCAGCATCGCCCGTCCGGGCTGCAACAGCGCGCTGCACCTGGTCGATGCCCGTATCGTCGGCCGCAAGCCCCGCACCCTGTCCTTCGCCGAGGCCGCGGCGCTGCCGCTCACCGCCATCACCGCCTGGGAAATGCTGTTCGACCGGCTGGCGATCCCACGGGGCACGACCGTTCCGGGCACCCTGCTGATCATCGGCGGGGCCGGCGGGGTGGGCTCGATCGCGATCCAGCTGGCCCGCGTACTGACCGGCCTGCAGGTGATCGCCACGGCAAGCCGCAAGGAGACGCAGGACTGGTGCCGCTCTCTGGGTGCGCATCACGTGATCGACCACTCCGGCGACATGGCGGCGCAGCTCGCGGCGCTGGGCATCCGGGCGGCCGACTACATCTTCAGCACCAACGCGACCGACCAGCACTGGAAGGCGATCACCCGGATCCTGGCGCCGCAGGGCCGGCTGGGCCTGATCGACGATCCGGCGGCGATCGATGTGCGCGAACTGAAGCAGAAATCCGCCTCGCTGCACTGGGAATACATGTTCGCGCGGCCGGTTTTCGACACGCCGGACCTGGAACAGCAGCATCAGCTCCTGGAGCAGGTGGCGGCTCTGGTGGACCAGGGCAAGCTGCGCACCACCGTCTCGGAGCATTTCGGGCCGATCAACGCGGCCAACCTGACCCGCGCGCACGCCCTGATCGAGAGCGGCAAGGCCCGCGGCAAAGTGGTGCTGGAAGGGTTCTGAGCCGACCGGCGCTGGGGGCGCAAGGGGGGGACGCGGTCGACCAAGGGTCCCCCGCCCGCGGACCATCTGGACAAGCCGGGGGGCGGCGCGCCCCGAGCCCCGCGGCGATGGACCCGACGAGGATCCAGAGGCGAAACCTGGCTCCCGCGGGGCCGGGAAGCCGCGGACCTTGCTGCGGATCGCTGTCCGCGGCCGGCATCGCCCGACCGACCCGATCCTCGTGACGCATGCCCCGCTGGCGGGAGGCGCGCCTGGCGTGGGCCTCTCCCGACGCGGACATCACCTGGCGCGGGCCTCTCCCGACGCGGGCATCACCTGGCGCAGCCATCGCTTGACGCGTGCCTCTCCCGACGCTGGCCTCTCCCGACGCTGGCCTCTCCCGAAGCGGGTATCGCTCGACGCGGGCATCGCCTGGCGTGGGCCTCTCCCGACGCGGACATCGCCTGACGCGGGCACCGCCTGGCGCGGACATCGCCTGACGCGGGCACCGCCTGGCGCGGGCCTCTCTTGACGTGGGCATGTCGCGTACCAGATGCTGCATGTTGTAGCCTAAGCTACATTCCAGACTGCATCCGGAGGCACAGATTTGAGCGACCTCGTCCTGCCGCGACGTTCCCTCTCCGACGATGCCGTGCGCGCCGGCCGCGACGTGCTGGACGGCCGCCGCCGCGGCCTGCGGGCGTTCCTGCCTTTCATCGGCCCGGCGGTGATCACCTCGATCGCCTACATGGACCCCGGCAATTTCGCGACCAACATCCAGGGCGGCGCGCAGTTCGGCTATCTGCTGCTGTGGGTCGTGGTGCTGGCCAATCTGGTCGCGATGCTGTTCCAGGCGCTCTCGGCCAAGCTCGGCATCGTCACCGGCCAGAGCCTGGCGCAGCTGTGCCGTGCCAGGCTGCCGCGCCGACTGGTCATCGCCATGTGGCTCGCGAGCGAGATCGCGGCGATGGTGACCGACCTTGCCGAATTGCTGGGGGCGGCGATCGGCCTGTCGCTGCTCACCCATCTGCCGCTGCTGCCCAGCCTGGCGGTGGCAGGGCTCGCCACCTACGCAATGCTGAACCTGCAGCGGCGGGGCTTCCGCCCGCTGGAAATCGCGATCGCCGCGCTGGTGGGGGTGATCGCGGTGAGCTATGTCGCGCAGCTGATCATCGCCCCGCCGCACTGGGCGGCGGCCGGGTTCCACACGGTGGTGCCGATGCTGGCCGGGCCGGACAGTGTGTTGCTGGCGGTGGGCATCGTCGGGGCCACCGTGATGCCCCATGCGATCTATCTGCATTCCAGCCTGACCAGCCAGCGCATGCCGGTGTCCAATGACGAGGAGAAGCGGCGCGTGCTGCGTTTCTCGAACCGGGAAGTGCTGCTGGCGCTCAGCCTCGCCGGGCTGGTGAACATGGCCATGCTCGCCTCGGCGGCCGCAGTGTTCCATGACGGGGCGCATGACGGCGTCGCCGAGATCGCCACCGCCTACCAGACCCTGGTGCCGCTGCTCGGTCCCGCCGCCGGCGCTTTCTTCCTGCTGGCGCTGCTGGCCTCGGGTCTGTCGAGCTCGGTCGTCGGCACCATGGCCGGGCAGACCATCATGCAGGATTTCATCGGGTTTCCGATCCCGCTGTGGCTGCGCCGCCTGGCCACCATGCTGCCGGCCTTCGCCGTGGTGGCGGCGGGGGTGGACACCACCCAGACGCTGGTGATCAGCCAGGTCGTGCTGAGCCTGGTGCTGCCGGTGCCGATGCTGGCGCTGCTCTGGCTCAGCGGACGAACCGACGTCATGGGGAGCTTCGTCAGCAGCCGGAAGCTGCGGGTGCTCGCGGGAACCGCGACCTCGGTGGTGCTGGGGCTCAACCTGATCCTGCTGGCGCAGACCGCCGGCCTGCCGATCCCGTTTCTCGGCGGGGGATGACACGGCGGGCGGCGCCTGGAGACGTCACGGCCGCTGGCACCGTCCCCTGGGGACCCTGCCGGGGCCCTGGCCCCGGACCCCTTGCCCGGGCGGCTGGCCCCCGGGGGGATACGGGCCCCGATGGGCCAGCGCCCGGCCTTGCCTTCGGCCGCCCATCCCCGCCATGGTCGCGGCGGCAACACGGAGGGCACGGTCCTGACCAGGACGGCGCAGACCAGCGGGCAGGGCGCGGAACTGCCGGCCGAACCGACGCAGGCGCGCCGCTTCGGCAAGACCCGCACCGCGCAATCGACCGCTCTGCTGGAAGACTATGCCGAGCTGATCGATGATCTGCTGGAAGCGGGCGGGGAGGCGCGACCGACCGACATCGCCCGACGCCTCGGCGTATCGCATGCGACCGCCATCAAGACGATCGGCCGGCTGAAGCGCGAGGGCCTGGCGATCGCCCGCCCCTATCGCGGCGTGTTCCTGACCGAGGCCGGCACCAGCCTGGCCAGGCGGGTGCGCCAGCGCCACCGCCTGGTGGTCGATCTGCTGCGCGCCCTCGGCGTGCCGACCGAAATCGCCGAACAGGATGGCGAAGGGATCGAACACCACGTCTCCGACGCCACCCTGGCCGCCTTCGCCGAATTCCTGCGGAAGCACCGCTGAGGCATCGGGCCGCCGATCGCCGGTCGTGCGGTCACGGCGCCAGGCGGTCGCGGCCGAGCGACATCTCTTCGCCCTTGTCGAGCCAGCCTTGCCGGAGCGCGAAGCGGATCACCTCGACCCGCGAGTGGAAGCCGAGCTTGGTCATGGCGCGCGCCTTGTAGGTCTCGACCGTCTTGAGCCCGATCTCGAGCGCGTTGGCGATCACCTTGTTGCTGTGGCCACTCGCGGTCAGGCGCAGCACCTCGGCCTCGCGCTCGCTCAACTCCGGGCGCCCCCCCACCGCGCCGACCGCCTCGCACGGGATCACGACCGAGTTGCCGCGGTCGAGCAGGGTGCCGGCGATCGCCGGATCGAGATACACCCCGCCCTCCGCCACGGACCGGATCGCCCGGCAAAGCTCGTCGGCAGCCGAGCGCTTCAGGAGGTATCCCGCCACCCCGGCATCCATCAACTGGCGCAGATAGGCCCGATCCTCGTGCACCGTCAGCACCAGGATCCTGCAGGCGGAGCCGCGCTCACGCAGCCGCCGCGCCACCTCGATCCCGTTCATCCCCGGCATCGACAGATCGAGCACGGTGACATCGGGGCAGAGTTCACTGACGCGCTGCAGGGTGCTCGGCCCGTCCCGCGCCTCGCCCACGATCTGCATACCGGCGTCCGCCAGCACCAGCGCGCGCACCCCGGCCAGCACGACCGGATGATCATCGGCCAGGAAAACCCGCAGCTTCATCGCTTCCTCAGACTCTCTGCCCGCCAGCGGCACCCGCCAGCGGCACCCGCCCGCGGCAACCGCCAGCGGCACGGGCGTCTAGAGCGGCACGCGGGCGAACAGAGTGGTCCCCTGGCCCGGCGCGGATTCCACTTCGAGCGTGCCGCCGACAATGGCCATCCGTTCGCGCATGCCCATCAATCCCAGCCTGCCAGCACCGGCCAGCGAATAGTCGTCGTCGATCGAAAAACCCCTGCCGTCGTCCTCGACGATCAGCCGCACCTCGGTCTCGGTGACCTCCAGAATGACCC
>DAICZL010000441.1 GCA_027311165.1 bacterium | reverse complement strand
GTGCAGCAACTGCACGGTGCGCTCGGCGGCCCGCAGATCGCCCCCGGCCAGGCCCAGATCGGCATCGACCACGCCCACCAGGGTCAGATGCGGGAAGTGCCAGCCCTTGGCGACGATCTGCGTGCCGATGATCAGGTCGATCTCGCGCGCCGCGATCGCCCGTGCCGCCTCGGCCGCGGCGTGCGGGCCGGGCAGGGTGTCGCTCGCCATCACCAGGCGCCGCGCCTCGGGGAAGCATTGGGCCGCCTCCTCGGTGATCCGTTCCACGCCGGGACCCACGGGGGTCAGGCTGTGCGCCGCGCCGCAGGCGGGGCAGGCGGGCGGGATCGGCACGGTATGGCCGCAATGGTGGCATTGCAGGCTCTGGCGCACCCGGTGTTCCACCAGCCAGGCGGTGCAGTTGGGGCAGGCCATGCGGTGCCCGCACTGGCGGCACAGGGTCAGCGGCGCGTAGCCGCGGCGGTTGAGGAACAGCATCGCCTGTTCCCCCCGCGCCAGGGTCTGCTGCACCGCCTCGATCAGTCGCGGCGCCAGGAACCGCCCGCGTGGCGGCGGGGTCTCGCGCAGATCGAGTGCGAGGATCTCGGGCAGCGCCGCTCCGCCATGGCGGGAGGGCAGATGCAGCCGGCGATAGCGGCCGGCTTCGACATTGGCCAGCGTCTCCAGGCTGGGGGTGGCCGAGACCAGCACCGCCGCCGCCCCGCACAGCCGCGCCCGCACCACCGCCATGTCGCGGGCGTGGTAGATCACGCCTTCCTCCTGCTTGAACGAGGTCTCGTGCTCCTCGTCCACCACCACCAGCCCGAGATCGGGGAAGGGCAGGAACAGGGCGGAGCGGGCGCCGACCACCACCTGCGCCGCGCCCTCGGCCACCGCCTGCCAGGTGATCCGCCGGGTCCGTGCGCCGAGATCGGAATGCCAGACCGCCGGGGCGACGCCGAAACGGGCGGTGAAGCGATCCAGCCATTGCGAGGACAGGGCGATCTCGGGCAGCAGCACCAGCGCCTGGCGGCCGCTGCGCAGGGCCTCGGCGACCGCCTCCAGATAGACCTCGGTCTTGCCCGATCCGGTCACGCCGTCGAGCAGGCAGACCGAGAATCTGCGGGCCGCGACCGCCTGGCGCAGCCCCGCCGCCGCCATCGCCTGATCGCTGCCCAGCTCCGGGCCGGGCCGGTCGGGATCGGGCCGCTCGAAGGCGGCGGCGGTCGGTAGGGCGGACGGCACCAGCAGCCCCGAAGCGGCCATGGCGCGCACCACCCCGGTGCTGACGCCGGCCTGCCTGGCGAGCGCCGCGGTGGGCAGCGGCGCCGTCGCGGCGGGCGGTCCGGCCAGAACCGCGACCACGCGCGCCCGCGCCGGCGACAGGGCGGCGGCGGTCGCCCCGGTGGTCGCCCCGGTGGTCGCGCCCGTGGCGAGGACCCAGCCTTGCGCCGGCGATGGCTGGGCGCGGGGCACCACCCGCAGCGCCATCGCCAGCACCGCGCCCGGCGGCGCCAGGGTATAGGCGGCCACCCAGTCGATGAAGCGGCGCATCGGCGCGTGCATCCGCGGCTGGTCCAGCACCGCGGTGACCGGCTTCAGCCGCGCCTCGATGAGGGCGGCGTACACCGCGTCCGGACGATCCGGCGGGTCCCAGACCACGCCGATCTCGGCCCGCCGGTTGAGCGGCACCATTACCAGATCTCCTGGCACCAGATCCCCCGCCCCCAGATC
>DAICZL010000436.1 GCA_027311165.1 bacterium | reverse complement strand
CTGCAGCATCGGCTCGATCGTGGCGCGCGACAGCCGGTGGGACACGCTGTCGTGGTGCTTGCGGTAGAAATAGGTGAGCTGCGGCAGGATCCGCAGTCTGGCGCCGGCGGCCAGGAGACGCAGCACGAAATCGTAATCCTCGGCGATCCGCAGGCTGTGGTCGTAGCGCAGACCCAGCCGGTCGATCACCGCGGCCCGGAACACGGGCTTGAGATAGCCCAGCGCGGGCTCGCCGCTGAACAGCGCGTTGGCGCGCACATAGGCGACGGCATCGACCCAGCTGGCGGCGGCGGCGGGCGTCCCGCGCAACAGGGTCTGCGGGGCCTGGTCGCGTCCGTCGAAGAAGATCAGCAGGTCATCGGCGATGATCTCGGCGCCATCGCGCTCGGCTGCTTCGATCAGCCGGCGCAGCCGGTCTGGATGCATCAGATCGTCGCTGTCGGCGACCGCGATCCAGCGCCCGCGCGCGATATCCAGGCAGCGGTTGCGCGCGGCGGCGGGGCCGCCATTGATCGTGGTGGTCAGCAGCCGGACCCGCGGATCGGCTGCGGCGATGGCGGCGACGCGCGCGCAGCTGTCATCGGTGGAGGCGTCGTCGGCGACGATCACCTCGAGATCATCGAGCGTCTGGCACAGCACCGAACCGAGTGCGGCCTCGATGAAGCGGGCGCCGTTGTAATTTGCCATGATCACGCTGACGATCGGGGCGCCGTCGCCCGCGCGTGCATTCCCGTTCATCGCGCCGGGCCCGCCGGGGGGGCGCGTCCGGCCATGCCCGCAGGCGCCCGATCGGCGGGCCGGCAGGCGCGGGGACAGGCCACTCTGCCTCTCGGCTGGGAAGGTTGCGGGCGCAGGGCTAAGATGGACGAAAGAGGGTTCAGGACTACATCCAGCGGATGATCGTTGCACGCCCTTCGCAGCAGCCTCGGGCCAGGCTGTCCGGTTGGTCCAAGCCTTTTGGCCATCGCGGTGTCATAACCCAGTCAGGGGCGGGTTCGATAGGCCGCTCTAGGGAAATTGATCCCCCGGCCGGCCCGGAACCCTTCTCTTGTCGGTGATCCGTCGGCCGGGCGCCTGGCTGGTTCCGCTGCTGATCGGCCTGCTTACCGCCGCCGGGTTGAGCGGTCTGCTCTGGGCGGCGCTGGCGCCGGGCAAGTTCGGGGTCTGGCAATCGCTCGCCATGGCGAGCTTTCTGGCGGCGGTGCCCTGGACCGGGCTGTGCGTCGGCAATGGCGTGATCGGGTTTGTCGTGGGCATCGCCAGCCGGAGAGCGCCGGCTTTGCCACCGGCCGATGCGGCCGGCCTGCCGCGCATTGCCATCCTGGTTGCGGTGCGCAACGAGGATCTGACCCAGGTCCTGCCCCCGCTCGGGCGGCTGCTGGCCGGGCTCGCGGCTGCCGGGGCGGGGGGGGCATTCGCGCCCTGGATTTTGTCCGATACCACCGATCCCGCCGCCATAGCGGACGAATACGCCGCGCTCGAGGCCTTCGCGGCCGGACCGGGTGACGCTTCTGCGCCGATCCGCTACCGGCGACGGCCGCGCAATGACGGGTTCAAGGCCGGCAATATCATGGACTTCCTGGACCAGCACGGCGGGGAGTTCGAGTTCGCGCTGGTGCTGGATGCCGATAGCGAGATGTCGGCCGCCGCCGTGCTGCGGCTGGCGCGGGTGCTGCTCTCGGCGCCGCATCTGGCGATCGTGCAGCATCTGACCGTGGGCCTGCCCGCCACAGCGGCCTTCCCCCGGCTGTTCCAGTTCGGCATGCGCGCGGGGATGCGGGTCTGGGCGGCCGGGCAGGATTGGTGGCAGGGCGATCAGGGACCGTACTGGGGCCATAACGCCATGCTGCGCGTCGCGGCTTTCCGCGCCCATGCCAGGCTGCCCCGCCTGCCCGGCGGCGAGGCGATCCTGTCCCATGACCAGGTGGAGGCGGCGCTGCTCTGCGGCGCCGGCTGGGGGGTTCGGGTGCTGGTCGATGAGGACGGGTCCTTCGAGGTCAATCCGCCGGCGCTGCCCGAGTTCATGCGCCGCGATGCACGCTGGCTGGCCGGCAATCTGCAATACCGGCATTTGCTGCGCCTGCCGGGGCTGCGGAAGATGGGGCGCTGGCAGCTCCTCCAGGCGATGCTGCTGTTCACCGGCGGGCCGCTCGCGGTGGTGTTCGCCGCGGCCTGCGCGATGATCTCGCTGCAGGGCGATCAGGTCGCCGCCGGCCCGGCTTTGGCCCTGGCGCTGGCCTGGCCCCTCGCGCTGTACCTGCCCAAGCTCGCCGGTTATGCCGCGCTGCTGGGCAGTGCCGGCGACCGGTCCGCCTATGGCGGGGCAAGGCGGGTCGTGCTCGGGATCGGGTTGGAGATCATCTTCTCCCTGCTGATCGATGCTGTGATGGCCTTCGCCAAGACCGCTGCGCTGGTTCGCCTCGCGCTCGGCCGGAGCCAGCGCTGGCCGGCGCAGAACCGCTCTCAGCGCGGTGTTGGCTGGGCGGAGGCGGCGGGTCTGCTGTGGCCGCAGACGCTGTTCGGGCTGCTGCTGTTTGCGGCACTGAGCGCGGGGTCCTGGCGCGCCGCCCTGGTGGGATTGCCGCTTGCCGGCGGCCTGGTCGTGGCGATTCCGCTTGCGGCTCTGACTGCGGCGCCGGGCTTCGGTGCCTGGCTGGCCCGGCACGGTCTGGCCGCGACGCCGGAGGAACGGGCGCTGCGGCCGGCGCCTGGCAGCGGCTTTGCAGCCCGATTGAAACCGGCTAAGAGCGCGCGATGACAGCCAATCGGATCGCCCTGGCCTGCGCGGCGCTGATGCTGCTCGGCGTCCCGGTGCCGGGATTGGCCTGGCAGGCGCCTGATCCGTCCAGCCTGCCCGATGATGCCTGGGGTCGGGAAGTGCGCTACGGACGCGACTTGATCACCGACACGCCCAGGCTGATCGGCAGCGAGGCCACCGACCCCGCCAAGCGGCTGGAGCCGAGCGGCCTCGCCTGCAGCAATTGCCATCTGCAGGCCGGCACCAAGGAGTTCGGGCTGCCGCTGGTCGGCGTGTTCGGGGATTTTCCGCAATACCGGCCGCGCGAGGGCCGGGTAGGGACATTGGAAGAGCGGGTCAATGGCTGCATTACCCGCAGCCTCAACGGCTCTCCACTGCCGGTCGACGGACCGGAGATGCGGGCCATCCTGTCCTATCTGCGGTTTCTTTCGATCGGGACCCCCATCGGCACCAGCACCCCCGGGCGCGGCGCGGGGACGATGAAGCTGCTCGACCGCCCCGCCGACCCGGTGCGGGGAGAGGCGGTGTTCGCCCAGATCTGCGCCGTGTGTCATGGTGCCGACGGCGCTGGGCGGATGGCTGCCGACGGCGCCGGGCGGATGGCTGGCGGTGGCGCCGGTCGGGAAGCCGCCGAGAGTGCCGGGCAAGAAGCCGCCGAGGGGGCCGGACGGGTGGGTGCCGGTGGCGCCGGTCGGGAAGCCGCCGACGATATCGGGCCGGTACCTCCGCTGTGGGGCGCGCGCAGCTTCAATGACGGCGCCGGCATGAACCGGCTGACCGTGGCGGCGAATTTCATCCACGCCAACATGCCCAACGGCACTGACTGGCACGATCCGGCGCTGTCGGTCGAGGATGCCTGGGACGTGGCGGCCTTCCTGATCAGCCGGCCTCGGCCCCATGCCGCCGGTCTGGAAGCGGATTTCCCGGTGCTGCGGCAGAAGCCGATCGATGCTGGCTACGGTCCCTATGCGGACGGGTTCGACCAGGCCCAGCATCGCTTCGGCCCGTTCCAGCCGATCGAGGCCGCGCGCAAGGCCGGGCTTTCGACGGGTGGAAAACCGGCGAAGCCCGATCCGGCGGCCACCACGCCGCCCGGGCCCAGGGCGGCGACACCGTGAGACCTCCGGCGCGGCCAGTGGGGCTGGACCGGTCAGGCCCCGCCGGGCCAAGCTGCGCGCCATCAATCGACCAGGGCATTTTTGGCACATTGGCAACGGCCCGTTGCGAATGCCTCGCTGCTCTGCCATCCGCCGGCCGGCCGGATTTCGGCCGTCGCGGCAACGACACAGGGAGATGCCTATGCGCCGTCTGATCGGATTCTGCCTCGGACTGATGTTGCTGGCTCCGGTCGTGGCGCTCGCCGCCCCGCCGGGCTACTACACCGATCAGAAGGTGGTCTATCACAACAATGGCGGGATGCCGGACAACCCGACCTATTTCCGCAAGCTGCTGACCAATCTGCGCAACCATGTCGCCGCCGTGGGCAAGGATCATGTCGAGATCCGGGTGGTCGATCACGGCGACGGGATCGTGCTGTTCCAGCTGGCCCAGACCGATGAGAAGCTGGCGCAGGCGATCGATGCGCGCAAGGCCGAGGGCGTGCATTTCCTGATCTGCCAGAACACCCTCGATGAGCGGCATGTCGACTGGCATTCTCTCTATGGCGTGAAGGAGGCCGATCTGGTGCCGAGCGGCGTGGCCGAGCTCGCGCGCCTGCAGGGCATGGGCTTTGCCTATATCCACCCGTGATCCGGCGATCAGCCCCCCGAGGGCCTGGCTGCGGGAGGCTTGGGTGACGCGGGGGATCCTTGCTGTCCTGGTGGGGCTGCTGTGCCTCGCGTTCGGTCCGGCGGCTTCGGTTCCCCCCGCCCGGGCCGAGGCCGGAACCACGCCCGCGCTGGTCGCGATCCCGCCCGGGCATGATGCGGATCTGCGGTTCTTCCCGGCGGATCGTGCGCCGCTGGAGGGGGTGGCAGCCTTCGCGGCCATGCCCCAGGCCGATGTCACGCTTTGGCTGGCCGGCAACCAGTTCTTCGCGATGAACCGGGTGGTGGGCGATTTTCAGGCCCGCCATCCCGGCCTGTCGGTCGGGCTGGTGACGCTGCCGCCGGGACTGATCCTGAAGGCCATCCAGGCTGGCGGCTGGACTTATCAGGGTCACAGCCTGGCGATGCGTCCAGATATCTATGGCACGGTCAGCACCGACCAACTGCGCGCCACCGGGCAGGTGCACGACTACATCACCTACATGCATAATGCTCTGGAACTGATGGTGGCCCGGGGCAATCCGAAGCACATCACCGGGCTGGCCGATCTGCTGCGTCCGGATGTGCGGGTGACGCTGCCCAATCCGCTCACCGAAGGGATCATGAGCTTCTACGGCAAGCCGGTGCTCAAGCGTCTGGGGATGTGGAGCGCGCTGTCTCCGGGCGAGGATTGCGCCGATTGCGATCCCTCGCCGCGGGTGCATTTCGCAATGGTTCATCACCGCGAGATCCCGGCGCGGATCGCCCTCGGCCAGACCGATGTGGGCCTGGTCTGGCGCACCGAGACGATCGCCGCGATCGCCCGCGGCGCTGCGGTCGAGGGCGTGGCCCTGCCGCCGGAGGACAACGCCGCGCTGCTGGTGAACTATGTCGCCGCCATGCTCGATGGCAGCGGCCACAAGGAGGCGGCTGCGGCGATGATCGGCTTCATGGCCTCGCAGGCCGGGCAGGACGCCTATGCCGCGTTCGGTTTCGTGCCGGCCAGCCCCGAGGAACGCACGCTCCGTCCGTTGCCGCCGGGCTGACCGGCGTGGGCGCCGGGGCCGGGTCCGCTTCGGCCCGGCCGGAACCCGAGGCTGCCCGCGCGCCGGGCCTGCCGCAGATCGCGCTGGTCGCGGTGACCCGGCCAGCCGCTCGCGCCGGCTCCGACTGAGAGACGGGTGCCGATGCAGGGGCGAGGGGTCCCGTGCCTTTGTCGTGACGTCCGGTTGCCACGTTCCGGCCGATGGATCAGCCTGACGGACGCCATGGCGCGGCCCCCTGGCTGGCGCCCGCCCGAAACCGGTCTGCAGGGCCGCTCGGCGGATCGCGCGGCCGGGGCTGATCGAGCCCCTGGTGTCGGTGGCAGAGGGGAGATCGCTGTTTGGGTTGGACCGATCCGTCACGCCAGGGCGTCACCGGGGCCTGGCCAGGGTGACACCGCCATCCGCGAAGCCCTCGGCGAGGTCCGGGCCTGCCGGTTTTGTCTTCGTCACCGATGAACTGCCGCGGCCCGGCGAGGCCGGGCATCTCGCCTTCAATCACGCCCTGCTGCGCTGGCTGAACGGGCGCGGGCAGCCTGTGACCGTGCTGCTGGTGCGTCCGCGCCTGCCTTGGCCGGTGCAGGGTTTCGCCGGGGTGTTCGATCCCGCCATGCTGCGGGTCGAGGGTCCGGGGCTGCTGGCCGTGCCGGGGGCGGTTGTGGCGCTGCGGCCAGCGGCGATCGCCACCATCCTGGCGCGCCGGCTGGCACCCGCCTGGTTGCGCCGGCGCGCGAGGGGCGGACACGATGCCGTGCTGGGACGGTTCATCGATCCCGAAGCCGCGGCGTGGTGCGCGCGCCGGATCCAGGCACTGCACCCGCGCGCGGTGCTGTTCGACACGATCTTCCGCGCCGGCCTGCTGCAGGATGGGCGGCTCGCCGGCATCCCGTCCCTGGTCGTGGCCCATGACGTGTTCCATCTGCGCCATGCGGCGCTGGCGGCCCGTGGGCTGCGCGTCGCACCCGCCGAACTGGGGATGGACGAGGAGGTGGCGCTGCTGGCGCGTGCCGACGCGGTGGCGGCGAGCCAGCCGAAGGAAGCAGCGCTGCTGGCCGGGCTGCTGCCGGCACAGCGTGTGTTTTCCGCCTCGATGCCGGCGATCGCGTGCCCGCGCCCGCCGGGCTGCGCCAGGCTCGAGGGTCGGCTGGTGTTCCTGGGCAGCGACAGCGCGCCCAATCTGGATGGCATGCGCTGGTTCCTCGACCAGGTCTGGCCGGAGCTGCGGGCGCGCCGGCCGGGGCTGCGCCTCGATGTCGTGGGCACGGTCTGCGGCGGGTTGGGGGCGCCGCCGGCGGGTGTGTTCCTGTGCGGGCGGGTCGGCGCGATCGCGCCGCTGCTGCACCGCGCCAGCCTGGCGGTCGCACCGCTGCTCGCGGGCAGCGGCCTCAAGATCAAGCTGCTGGAC
>DAICZL010000434.1 GCA_027311165.1 bacterium | reverse complement strand
GGACGAGGGGGGGGCGAAGCACTCTGGCGCGTGGCCATCGCCAGGATCAGCCGATCGCCACGGGCGCCTGCGGCTGCTCGTCCTTCAGCGCCACCCCGGTCAGCCGCAGCGCCCGCATCCGGCGGATCAGCCACAGCAGCTTGGCCGCGGCCGCGGCGGGATCGACCCCGCCGGGGCGGATGTTGGAGACGCAGTTGCGCTCGGCATCGCTCACCCCGGCGCGCGGGTGCCAGGTGAGGTAGGCGCCCAGGCTGTCGGCCGCGCTCAGCCCCGGGCGTTCGCCGATCAGCACCAGCACGGCCTCGGCCTGCAGGGCCGCGCCGATCGCATCGCCGAGCGCGACACGGCCCTGCACGGCCACCACCACCGGGGCCAGGGCCAGGCCGTCGCCGCGCAGCGCCGGCCCCAGGCGCGCCAGCAGCGGTACGGCATGGCGCTGCGCCGCCAGCGCCGACAGCCCGTCGCAGACCACCAGGGCGAAGCCGCCCGGACAGGGCGCGGCCGCCAGCGCAGCGGTGTCCTGGGGGCGCAGCGCACGGCCGAGATCGGGGCGCAGCAGATAGGTGCCGCGATCCGCCGCGGCGGAGGTGACCGCAACCCCCGGCAGGCCGGCGACCCGCAGCCCGGCCAGCAGGTCCGCGACGTCCAGCGCCGCGTGCACGGCATCGCGCGCCCCGGCATGGGCGGCCTGGAACGCCAGATGCGCGGCGGTCGGCACGGCATTGCCGGCGCGGCCCAGCGCGATTCGCGCCTGGGTGAAGCGGCGCAGGTTCCGCCAGGCGGCCGGCGGCTCGGCCATCAGCCGAGCCCGATAAGCGCCGGCGCCAGACCCGGCGGCAACTGCCCGCCCGCCGCCCCGCCGATGCCCATGCGCGCCAGCCAGGCCTCGAATTCCGGCGCCGGGCGCAGCCCCAGCACGCCGCGCAGATACAGCGCATCGTGGAAAGAGGTGCTCTGGTAGGACAGCATCACGTCATCCGCGCCCGGCACGCCCATCACGTAGGTCACGCCGGCCACGCCGAGCAGCGTCAGCAGCGCGTCCATGTCGTCCTGGTCGGCCTCGGCATGGTTGGTGTAGCAGACATCCACCCCCATCGGCAGGCCGAGCAGCTTGCCGCAGAAATGATCCTCGAGCCCGGCGCGGAGGATCTGCTTGCCATCGTACAGATATTCCGGGCCGATGAAGCCCACCACCGAATTGACCAGCAGCGGGGCGAAGGCGCGCGCCACGCCATAGGCGCGGGCCTCCAGCGTCTGCTGATCGACGCCGTGATGCGCCCCGGCCGACAGCGCGCTGCCCTGGCCGGTCTCGAAATACATCACGTCGGTCCCGATGCTGCCGCGGCCCAGCGACAGCGCGGCATCCCGCGCTTCGGCCAGCAGCGTCAGCGAGACGCCGAAGCTGCGGTTCACCGCCTCGGTCCCGCCGATCGACTGGAACACGAGGTCGAGCGGCGCGCCTGCGGCGATGCAGCGCAGGCTGGTGGTGACGTGGGCCAGCACGCAGGTCTGGGTCGGAATGTCGTAGCGGGCGCGGATCTCGTCGAGCATGGCGAGCAGGGTCAGGGTGGACCCCAGGCTGTCGCTGGCCGGGTTCACCCCGATCACCGCATCGCCCGCGCCCAGCAGCAGCCCGTCCAGGGTAGCGGCGGCGATCCCGCGCGGATCGTCGGTCGGGTGGTTGGGCTGCAGCCGTACCGACAGCCGCCCGGGCAGGCCGATCGTGTTGCGGAAGCGCGTGGTGACCCGGCATTTCGCGGCCACCGCGACCAGGTCCTGCAGCCGCATGATCTTGCTCACCGCGGCCACCATCTCCGGCGTCAGGCCGGGGCGCAGCGCGGCCAGCACCGCCGGGTCCTCCTCGGCCAGCAGCCAGTCGCGGAACGCGCCCACGGTGAGTGCGGCGACCGGCGCGAAGGCGGCCGGGTCGTGGCGGTCGATGATCAGCCGGGTCACCTCGTCCTGCTCATAAGGGATCACCGGTTCGGCGAGCAGGGTGGCCAGCGGCAGGTCGGCCATGGCGCATTGTGCCGCCACCCGCTCGGTGGCCGAAGCAGCGGCGAGTCCGGCCAGCGCATCGCCGGAGCGCCGCGGGCTGGCGCAGGCGAGCAGCCGCGCCAGGTCGGCGAAGACGTAGCGGGTGGAGCCGATCGCGTGGGCGTAGGCCATCGCCTCTCCTCACAGTTCGGTGCTCGGCCACGGGGGGTGCCGACGCTGCCGCCCCGGGCTCGGGGCGGACCATCCCCCGATCGGGGGAAGAGGCCGCGGGTCCCGGCGCTCTCCCCGATGCTGCCTGGCACCACTGTCTGGCCGCGCGCCTGGGCTGAGCGCTGCGCCGCAGCGTCCAGTCTGGCCCGTTCCGCGGCCATCGCTCAAGCCGCATCCTGGCCTTGGCGGGATGGCGCGGCGAGGCCTGGGGGCGGCATGGGCGGAATTGCACAGACGGCGCCATACCGGGGCGGCGGCCGTGCTATACTTGTGGGATGGCCGTTCCGGGGGGGTGTTTCGCCCGCTCTGCAGGCGGCCGCCCGCGAAGGCAGCCCGCATTAGCAAATCCCCCGTCGCTTCGTCGAAGTCCCGCCCGGCCCCCGAGGTCAACCTGTTCCGCAGCGCCATGAAGGGGCTGGTGATCGGCATTCTGGTGATCGCCATGGGCCAGATCGCCACCAACACGTTCTGGCTGTTCGGCATCCTGCTGACGATCTGCGGGGTGGCGTTTCCGTTCGTCTATTTCTTCATGATGGTCAATGTGATGCGCCAGACGCTGGATGCACCGGTCGAGAACCGCCCCGACCGGCACCGGCGCAGCGGGCAGCATATTTGACACTTCCGCGCATTGGTCAGACGATTGACCTCAGGTGCGAATGCCGCCCGGCTCAAGGGCAGGCTCGCTCGGGGGATACGCAGCCATGGCGGTCGGATCGCCGGTGGGACGGGCAGCACGGCCGCGGCATGCCCTGACGGCCGAGGCTCTGGGCCGGCGCATCCTGGGTGGCGAATTGCGGCCAGGGGTGACCCTTCCCAATTCCAATGTGCTGGCGCGGCAATTCGCGCTGTCGCGCCCAGCGCTGCGGGAGGCGATCAAGCTGCTGGCCGGCAAGGGGCTGGTGGAATGCTCCCCCCGCCGGGGCACCGTGGTGCGGCCCAGCGCCGACTGGAACCGGCTGGACAGCGACGTGCTGGCCTGGGCGGCCGGCGAGATGCCGGATGCGGCCTTCGTGCGCGACCTGTTCGAACTGCGCCGGATGATCGAGCCCGAGGCCGCATCCCTCGCCGCATCGCGGGGGGATCCGGCGCAGCTGGCCGCGATCGGGGGCGCGCTTGCGGTGATGGCCAGTGCCGGCACCGACACCGAGGCCTCGATCGCCGCCGATGTCGCCTTCCACCAGGCGATCCTGCTCGCCACCGGCAACCGTTTCCTGGCCGCCTTCGCCCCGGCGATCGCGACCACCCTGGCCATTGCCTTCGACGTCCAGCGCCGCGGCGTGCCGGGGCATGAGCATTTCGTGCCGCGCCACCGCGCCATCGCCGAGGCGATCGGCGGTGGCGACGGCGCGCTGGCGCGGGGTGCGATGCAGACCCTGCTGCAGACCTCCGAGGCGGATGCGCTCGCGGGACTGACCCTGCGCGATGCCCGCGCCGCCATGCCGGCGGGCGAGGGATGAGGCAGCTCCGGGACGCGCCATGAACACCGAGGCCGGTTTCGCCCATATCGTCCGCATGGAGGGCGTGCAGAAATATTTCGGTGCCGTGCATGCGCTGCGCGACATCTCGCTGGCGATCGGGCGCAACTAGATCGTCGGCCTGATCGGCGACAACGGCGCCGGCAAATCCACCCTGATCAAGACCCTGACCGGCGTGCTGCGCCCGAGCGCGGGACGCATCTTTGTCCGTGACCGCGAGATCGACCTCGCCGACCATTCGGTGGCGATGGCGCACCAGATGTCGATCGAGACCGTCTATCAGGACAAGTCGCTCGGCGAGAAGCAGCCGCTGTGGCGCAATTTCTTCGTCGGCCGGCAGATCACCAACCGCTGGGGCTTCATCGACGTGAAGCGCGAGAAGGCGGTGGCCCAGGAGATCCTGCTGAAGACCATCGGCTTCCGCGGGGCGGGCATCTCGGTGGACAGCGACGTGCGCCAGCTCTCGGGCGGCGAGCGCCAGGGCATCGCGATCGGCCGGGCGATGCATTTCAATGCCGATCTGATCATCCTCGACGAGCCCACCGTGGCGCTGGCGGTGAAGGAGGTGCGCAAGGTGCTGGATTTCGTCCGCCGCATCCGCGAGCAGGGCCATGCCTGCATCTATATCGAGCACAATCTGGCGCATGTGCACGAGGTGGCGGACCGGCTGGTGGTACTGGACCGCGGCGAGATCGTGGCCGAGATCCGCCCGCGGGAGATGTCGGTCGCCGATCTGACCGAGTATCTGATCAACCTCCAGCAGCATCGCTGAGGCCATGGCGCGGCCCTCCCGCCTGATCGCGCGGCCCTCCCGCCTGATCGCGCGGCCCTCCCGCCTGATCGCGCGGCCCTCCCGCCTGATCGCGCGGATCGAGGGATTGCCGATCATCATCGTGTTCGCGGCGATCCTGGCGCTGTTCATGTACACCGCGCCCGCGGTGTTTCTGGCACCCAACATCTACACCACGCTGCTGTCCACCGCCCCGCCGCTGATCCTGCTGGCGATCGGGCTGACCTTCGTGATCGGCGCCGGCGAGATCGATCTGTCCTTCCCGGCGGTAATCGCCTTCTCGGGCTTCGTGTTCGCCGTGCTGTACAAGGAATACGGGCTGGGCTGGCTCGCGGTGCTGGCGGCGCTCGGCTCGGGCCTTCTGGTGGGCTTCGTCAACGGCCTGCTGATCGCCCGCGTCGGCATTCCGTCCTTCATCGCGACCCTCGGCACGCAGTTCTTCTGGTCCGGCATGGCGACCGTCCTCTCGGGCGGGAAATCCTACGCGCTGCGCGGGGTGGAGGAGGGCAGCGTCTGGCGCTGGATCGTCGGCGGGTTCGGCGATCCCGACAGCCTGGCCTGGTACGACCAGATCTCGATTCAGGCGGTCTGGGTCGGGGTGGTGGTGGTGTTCCTGTGGTTCGTGCTGAACCGCCACCGCTTCGGCGAGCACATCCTGTTCATCGGCGATTCCAACGATGTCTCGCGCGTGGTCGGCATCGACGTGGCGCGCGAGAAAATCCGGCTGTTCACCCTGATGGGCGGGCTCGCCGCGCTCGCCGCGGTGATGCTGACACTGGAGAACCGTAATTATTTCGGCAACCAGGGTCAGGGCTACCTGCTGACCGCGATCGC
>DAICZL010000398.1 GCA_027311165.1 bacterium | reverse complement strand
GCCCTCCGGCGGCCCCATCCGGCAGGCCCGCCTCCGGCGATCCGGCGCGCGCGCCGCCGCCACGCCGCCGCGCTCAAGCACCCTCAGAGCAGCTTCAGCGCCACGAATCCTCCGATGATCCCCAGCGCGACCAGGCTGGTCACCAGGGTCAGCCGGCGTTCGACGAAGCCGGCCACGCGCTCGCCCCAGCGGCGCAGCAGGAAGGCCACCAGGAAGAACCGCGCCCCCCGGGTCAGCAGGCTGGCCGCCATGAACACCGGAAAGCTGAACGCGGCGGCGCCCGAGGCGATGGTGACCAGCTTGTAGGGGATCGGTGTCAGCCCCTTCACCAGGATCACCCACAGCCCGTACTGAGCGTAGGTCGCCTTGAATGCGAGGAAGGCGGGCTCGTAGCCGTAGAAGCGGATCAGCGGCGCGGCCAGTTGGTCGAACAGCGCGTAGCCGATCAGATAGCCCAGCATCCCGCCGAGGACGCTCGCCAGGGTGCACAGCCCCGCCAGCCGCCAGGCCCGATCCGGCCGCGCCAGCACCATCGGCACCAGCAGCACATCGGGCGGCAGCGGAAAGAAGCTGCTCTCGGCAAACGCCACCACCGCGAGCCAGACCGGGGCATGCCGGCTGGCCGCCAGCGCCAGCAATCTCTTGTAAAGCCGCTCCAGCATGTCTGCCCGATCCCCGGCTGATGCGCCGCCGATCCGCGACGGAACCGGAGACTGCCCGATAGCACCGCGGCGGAGGCTCCGAAGCCAGACCGCGCGACGCAGCGCCGGCCTTGCCATGTCCGCCGGGCTTATACAATGGCGCGCTTCCTCAATGGGGGGTTTCCATTGCGGGGGCGAAGTCTCCTCCGGGCAGGCGCCATCCTGCCTGCGCCACCCGGGCAGGCCGCCGCTGGCCTCGACCGGTCTCTCGCCGCTATTCTGTGATCCGGCGCGGCCGGCCGGCCGCCAGCGCATGAGGGATTGCATGCACCGTATCGCAGTTTTCGCCGCCATCCTCGCCCTGCTGGGCAGCAACCTGCCGCCTTCCTTCGCCCAGGGAGCCAGCCAGGCCCCCCATGCCTGGCTGTTCGGCACCTGGACCGGCGGGCTGTTCCCGCCGGCGAGCGGCGTCAACGCGCAGACCTGCCTCGGCGCGCCGGTGGTGATCTTCACCCGCGACGTGGTGCTGCGCGCGACGCTGACCGATCTCACCTTCAGCCAGCGCGACATCGAGACGGTGCGCGGCGAGGCCGGCCAGATGGACATCCGCTTCACCACCAACGCGAGCCCGGCGCCCGGCGGGCTGCTCGGCCTGACCGCACCCCCGGCCCCGCTGGGCTTCGGCTGCGAAAGCCCCGATGTGCTGCATGTGCAGCGCAAGGGCGAGAACGAGATCAGCTTCCCCGGCTGCGCCGATTTCCCCTATCCGCTGCTGCGCTGCCCGGCCCGCTGAGCCGATGACCGGCCCGCAGCCGGGCGGCGGCCGTGCGCATTGCCGGAGGGCCGACCGAACGGAGCGGACCCCCCCGCGATGCGGCCGCAGCCCGATGGCGCCCCATCAAGGACCAGGGCGATGACGCGGGTGGCGCTGATCCACGCCCTGCGCCAGTCGATCGACCCGATCGAGGCGGCGTTCACCCGCCTCTGGCCGGAAACCACACGCGCCCATCTGCTCGATGGCAGCCTCTCGGCCGATCTCGCCCGGGAAGGCGCGCTCACCCCGGCGCTGACCCAGCGCTTCCTCGCCCTGGCGCGCTACGCGGCCGACACCGGGGCTGACGGCATCCTGTTCACCTGTTCAGCCTTCGGCCCGTGCATCGAGGCCTGCGCGGCGGCACTCGCGCCGCTGCCGGTCCTGAAGCCGAATGCGGCGATGATCGCCGAGGCCGTGGCGTTGGCCCGACGCCTTGCCGCCGGACGGGCGCCCCGGATCGGGCTGCTGGCCAGTTTTCCCGGCACGCTCGCCACGATGCCGGCGGAATTCACCGCGCATGCGGGCGATGTGATCGTGCTGCCCTGCCTCGCCGAGGGCGCGCTGGCGGCGCTGGAGGGGGGCGATGGCACAGGCCATGACCGGCTGGCCGCCCAGGCGGCACGGGCGCTGGCGGGCTGCGAGGTGATCGCGCTCGGCCAGTTCAGCCTGGCGCGCGCCGCAGCGGCGGTGACCGCGGCGACCGGCCTGCCGGTGCTGAGCACGCCCGACAGCGCCGTGCACCTGTTGCGCGAACGGCTCGCCCGCTGATCCCCACAGACCCTGCGGATACGCACACACGCCGCTGATACCCGCACGCCGCGCTGATACCGGCACACGCTGATACCCGCACACCCCGCTGATACCCGCAACCCCGCTGATACCCGCACACCCCGCTGAT
>DAICZL010000429.1 GCA_027311165.1 bacterium | reverse complement strand
CTCCATCAGGGCGGCGATGCGGTCCAGCATGTGGTTGAGCGTGGCCGCCAGCCGGTCCAGGTCGTCGCCGCTGCCGCGCAGGCTGATGCGTTGCCCGAGGTCGCCGGCGATGATCGCCTCGGCGGTGCGGGTGATGGCGTCCAGGCGGCGCAGGAAGCCCAGGCTGAGCAACGCCCCACCGCCGACGCCGAGTGCCGCCACCAGGGCCGCCGCCCAGCCGAACGCCGTCAGCACCGTCTCCTGCACGTCGTCGATCCGCGACAGATCGTCGCCCACCGCCAGCCGGACACCACCCGGCAGGTCGGCCACGAGGACGCGCAGGTGCTCGGAGGGCTCCGCCACCGAGTCCTCGCTGCGCGGGTCGCCGGCGACGGTGATCCAGCCGCTGCCGGCGGGAAGCGGCGGCAGCACGCCGGCCAGGCGCGTGCCGGGCGGCTGCTCCACGGCATAATCAAGCGCCACCGGGCCGCGCCCGCGCGCCTGCGCCGCTGCCACCAGCGGCGCCAGTCCTCCGGCTTCGTACGTCGTCCGCAGGGTGGCGACCTCGGCCTCGATGCGGTCGCTCATCTGCCGGTCCAGCGCGGCGCGAATGGTCCATAGCGACACCCCACCGAGGATCGCCACCGAGAAGCTGAACAACACTGCATACAACGCGGCCAGCCGGAAGCTGGCGGTGCGCAGTGTGCGTGGCAGATGCAGGCTATTCAGGCGCACGCATCATGTACCCGGCGCCGCGAACCGTCTGGATCAGGTCCGGGTCGCCGCCGCGGTCGAGCTTGGCGCGCAGCCGGCTCATATGCGTCTCGACGATGTTGGTCTTGGGGTCGAAGTGGAAGTCCCATACGCCCTCCAGCAACATGGTGCGCGTCACCACGCGGTCGGCGTGGCGCATCATGTATTCGAGCAACTGGAACTCGCGCGGCTGCAGCTCGATGCGGGCGCCGCCCCGCGTCACCACCCGCTTCAGTAGGTCCATCTCCAGGTCGGCCATGCGCAGCACCGTCTCCACCTGCGCCAGCGGCGGGCGGCGCGCCAGAGCGTTGAGTCGGGCCAGCAATTCGGCGAAGGCGAAGGGCTTTACCAGGTAGTCGTCGCCACCGGCGTCCAGCCCCGTCACCCGGTCGTCGATGCCGCCAAGGGTCGTCAGGAACAGCACCGGAGTGCGCTGGCCGGTTGCGCGCAGGGTGCGCACGATGCCGAGCCCGTCCAGCCCCGGCAGCATGCGGTCCACCACCAGCACGTCATAGGCCTCGCTGCTGGCCAGGAACAGGCCGTCGCGGCCATTGGCGGCATGATCGGCGACGTGGCCGTGCTGCTTCAGCCCGCCCAGAATATAGGCGGCGGTCTCGGCATCGTCCTCGATCAGCAGGATCTTCACGGTTGGGCGTCCCTGGTGGCGCGCGACTATAGCGGTCAGACCCGCCGGCGGCGAAGCAGCAGCCCGCCGACCAGCAGCGCCGGCACGCCCAGCGCCACCGGCAGCACCCGACCGGATTCCACCACTGGCTTGGGCGCCACGGTGAAATCCACGAACGTGCTTGGAGTCAGCGCGGCGCCGGCCCGGCTGACCGCGCTGACCACCACGCGGTATTGGCCTGATTGGATCAGCCGCATCGGCCAGTTCGTCGTCACGGCCGCACCGGGGGCCAAGGATGCGACGGCAATCGCCTTGTGGGCGCTCCAATCCTCCAGGTCCACCGGCTGTTCGTGCCCCCGATCGACCTGCACCAGGCTGAGCCAGGCGATCAGGCCCTCCACCGGCGTGGCGCCGGTGTTGCGGATGGAACTGGTGAAGGCGAGCCGGTCGCCCATCCGGGGGGCGGCCGGGTTGGTCGCCACGGGAGCGAACTCCACGGTGAGGCTTGCCGCCTCTCCCACGACAGCTTGCACCGCGGGCGCCGCGGTGCTGGCCGCATACGAAGGGCGGCCGGCACCGATCAGCAGTGGCACGGCAAGCGACGCGGTCGCCAGAATCATGCGGGCTTTCATATCTCTGCTCCTTAACGAGACACGCGGCGCATCGCGGCCGCCGCGGCCCAGGCGGTGAGGGCGAGCCAGGCTACGGCGACCGCGGCATGCCCGGCTTGGGTGGTCGCGCCCTGGCTGTCGATGATCACTGCGTCGAAGCCGTTCAGCGCGGCGGAGAACGGGTTCACCGCGTCGAACATCCGCCCGATCGCCGACTGGCGCAGGCTGGGGCCGAGCAGCAGCGGGCTGGCCGACAGCACCAGGCCGGTCAGGGCGACCGACAAGGCGGTGCGGCCCGACTGCATCCAGGCGCCCAGCGCCACCCCCAGGAAGCCGAACCCCAGCACCACCGGGGTGCCAAGCGCTAGCAGCGCCACCATGCCGGAGACCAGATTCTGCCCGGTGCTGCCGACCGCCCAGAAATACGGCGCGGCCAGCGCCAGCATCACCCCCCAGGCGGCCACCGGCCCGCCCAGCTTGCCGGCCAGGATGCTGCCGCGCGGCACCGGCGCCAGCAGCAGCGGCAGCAGGCTGCCACGCTCACGCTCGCCGCCGATGGCGTCGATGCCGGCGATCACCGCCAGCAGCGCGCCCAGCGCGGTGACCAGCCCGGCCATGTCGTAGACCACCTGGGCGTTATCCAGCAGGCTGAGCTCCTTGCTGCCGACCAACAGAAGGCTGAAGCCGGACAGCACCGCGGTGGTGACGGCAAGCCAGAGTTGGCCGCGCAGGCCGAGCACCAGTTCCCCCGCCTCCTTGCGGGCGATGCGCAGGGCGGGGCTCATGCCGCGCGCTCCTGCACCGGCGCGCCCGGCACGACGCCGCCGGTCAGCGCGAGATACAGCGCCTCCAGCCCGCCGCCCTCTGGCGCGATCGCCACAATCGGCCAGCCCAGGAAGAACAACTCGCGCCAGGCTTCCGGCGGGCCGACATGCGGATCGATATCCACGATCGCGTGGCCTGGGGCGTGGTGGAGCAGGCGCACATGGGCCGGGACCGCACCGCCAGCCGCGCTGCCTTGTGGCAGCGGTCCGGCAAGCTCCAGGCGGAACCGCAACTGGCTATTCTGGCCGGCCAGCAGGTCCGCCAGCAGGCCTTGCGCCACGGTGCGCCCCGCGTCGATCACGCAGACCCGGCTGCACAGCCGCTCCACGTCGTCCAGGATATGGGTGCATAACAGGATGCCGACGCCCTGCTCGGCAAGGGCGAGCAACAGGTCGTGCATCTCCCGCCGCCCGCGCGGGTCCAGCCCGTTGGTCGGCTCGTCCAGCACCAGCAGTTGCGGGTCGCCGATCAGGGCGCGCGCCAGCCCCAGACGCTGGCGCATTCCCCGCGAGAAGGTGCCGATCAACTGCCCGCGGCGCGGCGCCAGGCCAACCCTGTCCATGCGGCGCGCGATCGCGGCGGCATCGTTGGTCGCGCCGTGCAGGTCGGCGAAGAATGCCAGGTAGTCCGGCGCCGTCATCCAGTCGTAGAAGCCGTTCGGGTCGGGCAGCACGCCGACATGGCGGCGCGGCGCGGCACCGCCGGTCCACGGGTCGCCGCCCATCAGCCGGACCGTGCCGCCCTGCGGCCGCAGCAGGCCGAGGGCGGCGGCGATCGTGGTGGTCTTGCCCGCGCCATTGGGGCCGAGCAGGCCCACGACCTCGCCGGGCGCGACCTCGAGGCACACGTCGTGCAGCACAGGCACCTCGCCGATGGACAGCCTCAGATGGTCGATCTCGATCAGGCGCATGCTACCCTCCTGGCGCGCAGCAGGGGCGGCATCGCCGCCCCGGCCCTCGCATCGGTTGTCGCGGTATCAGTCGGTCTCGTCGGTGTTCTCGTGGTCGTCGCCGGTGCGGGTGGCGGCGACCTGGCCGGTGGCCGGGTCGATCAGCACGGTGCGCACGCCGTCCTTGGCGGCGATCTCGACCGCGATGGTCACGCGGCCGTTCTCGTTGTCCACCCCGGCGCCGACGGCGCGGCCGCCGGCCTGCTGCTCGGCGGTGGCGATGGCCTGCACCAGCGTCACCTTGGCGTTGGCCAGGGCCGACGCGTCGTTGCCCTCGTTGTGGTGGTCATTGGCCAGCGCGATGCCGCCGGTGGCGCCGAGGGCTAGCAGGGCGGCGAGCGCGATGGGGGCGAGTCTGCGAGACTTCATGGATTGGGTCCTCTTCGTCTATCGATGCGTCGGCCCGATGCCGTTCGCGGAATGGGATAATGGCGGGCGTGGGATTGGCGGGCCCGGGAGCCACCTATACGGATCGCCAACCTGCCGCCCGGCGGCTAGTCCCGAACGGGCAGCGCCACCGGCACCGCTTGGCGCTGGCGGGCGGTCATGTAGACGACCATGCCCAGGATCGCGGCCAGGAACAGCAGGCTGGTGCCCACCGTTCCCAGCGCCAGCCCGCCGGCGCTGATCGGCTGCGACAGGAAGTCGCCGGTGGAAGCGCCCAGCGGACGGGTGACGATATAGGCGATCCAGAACGTCAGGATCGGGTTGCCGCCCAGGCGATAGGCCCAGTAGGTGAGGCCGATGACCGCCGCGAACAGCAGCGCGGAGAGCGCGTAGCCCACCGCCAGACGCTCGGCCAGCAGGTCGCCGCCGGAGGTGCCGAGCGCGAAGGTGAACAGGATCGCCGCCCAATAGAACCCCTCGCGCCGCGCCGTGAAAATGGTGTGCACCGACAGCGTCCGCTCCACCGCGAACCAGGCCACGAACACCACCGCCAGCGCGCTGCCGAACAGCACGGTGGTGGTGACCAGGCTGACCCCGAGATTATCCACCAGGTTGTCCGAGATCAGCGTGCCGACCACGCTGATCAGCACCACCGCCAGCCAGTAGAACGACGGCACGTAGCGGCGCGCCCGGAACTGCGCCCACAGGGCCAGCATCAGCAGCCCGCTCATCACCAGCGAGGTGCCGTTGAGGCCGAAGCCGAGCGTGGTGTTTAGGAAGTCGGCCGCGGTCTCGCCGACGGTGGTGGCCATGATCTTGATGAACCAAAAGAAGACGGTGATTTCGGGAACCCGGTTCAGCAGCCGGGACGCTGTGCCGTGAGGGCGTGGCGCGGCGATGGACATGCGGTAGCCTTTCGCGGGTGGGAATCGCGCCACAATGCCGCCGCCTTGATTGGCGGAGCCTCGCCTGAACATTGGGAATCCCCCATCTCGCTTTGCCCTGGCTTCACGCGGGACCGATCGGCAATGGCCGCAGCTATACGGTTTCGTCGGAATGTCGATTTCGGGGGGCCGGCCGGCTGACTCGGCTGCGCGAACCGGCTACCCGAACCGGCTTGCCTGCCGCCGGCGGGCAGAGGGTACTATTGCGATGTCCTGGAATACCCAGTTGTTTCTGCTGCTGAACGGGCCGGCCGCGCCGGACCCGACGCTCCTGCTTGGCGTGCGGATGCTTGCGGGCAGCCCCGTCGTCATCGCACCGACGCTGCTGGTCTGGCTGTGGGTGCGGCGGGCGGATCAGCGACGCGCCGGCCTGCTGGCGGTCGCCCTGGCCGCGCTGGCTGGGCAGTGCGCCAATCTCCTTCTCGGCATGGTTTGGTTCGAGCCGCGGCCGTTCATGGCCGGCATCGGCCACACTCTGCTGGCCCATGCCGCTGACAACGGCTTCCCGAGCGACCACAGCACGCTGATGTTCGCGCTCGGCACCGGCCTGGTGCTGACCAGGGCGGCGCGCATGGCGGGGGTGGTGGTCTGTGCGCTCGGGCTCGGCGTCGCCTGGGCGCGGGTCTATCTGGGCGTGCATTTCCCGGTCGATGTACTGACTGGCATCCCGGTCGGCGCCGCCTCCGGATGGCTCGCGCGGCTGATCCAGTCGCCGCTGCGCCGCTATGCGTTACCGCCGGCCGAGCGCCTGTATGGCTGCGTCCTGGCTACGCTGCGCCTGCCGGCCGCGGTGTTCCCGCGTGGCGAGCGATGAGCACCCTGCTCTCGCCGCTCTGGATCCAGGACCTGATCCAGGCCTATGGCCTGTGGGTCCTGTTCGCAGTGGTGATGCTGGAGAGCACCGGCGTGCCGATGCCGGGCGAAACCGCGCTGGTGACCGCGGCGGTGTATGCCGGTGCCACCCATCATATCAGCATCGCATGGGTGATCGTGGTCGCCGCCGCCGCGGCCATCGCCGGCGACAATTGCGGCTACCTGATCGGCCGGATATTCGGCTTGCCGCTGGTCGAACGCCACGGGGGACGGCTCGGGCTGAACGCAGCCAGGCTCAAGGTCGGCCAATACCTGTTCCTCCGCCACGGCGGCAAGATCGTGTTCTTCGGCCGCTTCGTGGCGTTCCTGCGGACCTTCGCGGCGGTGCTGGCCGGGGTGAACCGGATGCACTGGTCGCATTTTCTGGCCATGAACGCGCTGGGGGCGATGTGCTGGGCCACGCTGTTCGGCGGCGGCGCCTACCTGTTCGGCGACCAGGTCCACCGTGTCGCCGGGCCGCTCAGCCTGGGGCTTCTGGTCATGGCGGCAGCCGGCGTGGGAGCCGGCATCGTGTTCTTCCGCCATCACGAGCAGGCATTGGAAGCACGGGCAGAAGCCGCGCTGGCCGCTGCCGGCGCGGCACGGCGCAGATAGCTCGGTGCGATCGCATCGTTTGTGGGCGGTACCCGCCCGAAACAGGCGCCGGGCAGTGGTGATCGCCGCCGAGGTTTACCCACCCTGATCTACCGGACATAGTGATCCCACGCATCCTCACCTTGCATGAGACCCATCGGCACCGGGCCCGCCTTCGCAGGACATTTGCGGATGCGAGCGCCAAATCGGGCGAGAGCAAGCCCATTCTCGGGTTTAGGAGATCCGCGCATGTTCTGGTTACAGCTTGCCCCAGCCGTTACCGTGGCATTCCTGGGGGCCTTCCTGGCCTCGTTTGTCGAATTCGTGGAAGCGGCGACCATCGTGCTGGCAGTGGGCACGGTGCGCGGCTGGCGCTCGGCGCTGACCGGAACCGCGATGGCGCTGGTAGTGCTCTGCGCACTGGTGCTGGTGCTGGTGCTGGGACCCGCGTTGACGCTGGTGCCGGAGCGGGCGCTGCAACTGGTGGTTGGCCTGCTGCTGTTGCTGTTCGGCATGCGCTGGCTGCGCAAGGCGATCCTGCGCGGCGCCGGCGTTCTGGCGCTGCATGACGAGGACGCCATCTTCCGCAGCGAGACCGCCAACCTGCGCCTGGCGCGCGTGACCGCGCGGTGGGGCGTCGATCCCATCGCCACTGTCACCGCCTTCAAGTCGGTGCTGCTGGAAGGGGTAGAGGTGGCGTTCATCGTGATCGCGGTCGCCGCCGGGGGCGCCGGCCTGCTGCCCGCCGCGGCGGCCGGCGCGGCAGCGGCCGGCCTGATCGTCGTAGGTTTGGCCATCGTGGTGCATCGTCC
>DAICZL010000412.1 GCA_027311165.1 bacterium | reverse complement strand
CGGCCGACGAGGATGGACTACCCCGGCACCATGGGCGCGGTGCGGGCGGCGATCGGGCAGAATTTCTCCAAGCCAGCGGGGGGCTTCCCCAAGCCAGCGGGGGGGCCGCGTTCGCCACGACCCGGATCAGAGCGGTGCCCGATCTGATAGACGATCGGCCATCGCTGTTGCTCTTTGTTTTGCCGAGCAACTTTATCCGATCAGATGAGTCCATCTGATCGTATGTTGTTCTAATGTCCTGCCCCCGAAGTTCGCTGTTCCTCACCGCAAACTTCGGGTATCAGCAGGCCACTGAAAACAAAGAGCTTGTGTCCCGGTTCCGACCACATTTCGATGCTGCGAAGTTCGGAATCGGGACACTAGTCGCTGGGCGCGCCCCGCAAGGTGCTGCCCAGCAGTGCCGCCCCGAACAGCGCCGCGGTTGCGGTCATCAGGCCGATCAGCACGCGCAGGCGCAGGCCGGTCGCCGCCGCCTCGGCGGTGAAGCGCTGGCGCAGCCCTACCCGTTCCGCTGCGATCCGCTCGGCAAGGCCGGAGGCAGGACCCTCGAGCACGGTTGCGCTGTCATCGAGCCGGGGGCGCAGGAGCGCCAGGGCGGCGGCGGGATCGGGAGCGTGTGAAGCTGCCAGAACCTCGTCGAGCGCGGTCTCGCGCAGCAGCGCCCGCTCCAGCGGCAGGGGGGCGGCGTAGGTGGCGAAGAGGCCGGTCAGGCCCACCACGGCGAACGCCATCGCCATGAAGCCCATGATGCTGCCGGAATGACGTCGGGTCATCGTTGCTCTTTCTCGGGGCAGGCGAAGGGCGCCGCTCGGCTCCCTCGCCAGGGCGCGGGGGCTCCCTGGATCCGCATTCCCCGCGGGAGGAGAGGGTCCCCCGGCGAATGGGGTCCATGGGCCTGACCCTGGCCGTGCCTCATGCGGTTTCCACGTCCTGCACGCCCAGTTCCTGCGCCATCACCTCCCGCATGATGAATTTCTGCACCTTGCCGGTCACCGTCATCGGAAATGCCTCCACGAAGCGGATGTGGCGGGGCACTTTGTAATGCGCGATCTGCTCGCGGCAGAACGCGATCAGCTCCGCTTCGCTGACGCTCTGTCCCGGCCGCAGCCGGATCCAGGCGCAGACCTCCTCGCCGAATTTCGGATCGGGCACGCCGAACACCTGAACGTCCAGGATCGCCGGATGGGCATAGAGGAATTCCTCGATCTCGCGCGGATAGACGTTCTCGCCGCCGCGGATCACCATGTCCTTGATCCGCCCGACGATACGGCAATAGCCTTCCTCGTCGATGGTCGCCAGATCGCCGGTGTGCATCCAGCGCGCCGGGTCGATCACCTGGGCGGTGCGGTCGGGGTCGTCCCAGTAGCCCTGCATGACCGGATAGCCGCGGGTGCACAGCTCGCCCTTCTGGCCGCGCGGCACGATCCGGCCCTCGCCGTCGATGATCTTCACTTCCACATGGGGATGGATGCGGCCCACGGTCGAGACGCGGCGTTCCGGCGGATCGTCCACCGAGGTCTGGAAACTCACCGGGCTGGTCTCGGTCATGCCATAGGCGATGGTGATCTGATCGAGATGCATCAGCGCCATCGCCCGGCGCATCACCTCGATCGGGCAGGGCGATCCCGCCATGATCCCGGTACGCAGGCTGGAGAGGTCGAAGCGGCCGAATTCCGGATGGTCCATCTCGGCGATGAACATCGTGGGCACGCCATGCAGCGCGGTGCAGCGCTCCTCGGCGACCGTACGCAGGGTGGCGAGCGGATCGAAGCCTTCCCCGGGAAGGATCATCGCGGCGCCGTGGGTCACGGCGGCCAGGTTGCCCAGCACCATGCCGAAGCAGTGATACAGCGGCACCGGAATGCACAGCCGGTCCTGCTCGGTGAGCGCCATCGCGCGGCCGACGAAATAGCCGTTGTTGAGGATGTTGTGGTGGCTCAGCGTCGCACCCTTGGGCGCGCCGGTGGTGCCGGAGGTGAACTGGATGTTCACCGGATCGTCGAACTGCAGCCCTGCCACGATGCGGGCGAGATCGGCGCGGTGCCGGTCGGTGGCGCGGTCGGCGACGGAGCCGAACGCAATGGTGCCCGGCGCTGGCGGGCCGCCGATCTGGATCACGCAGCGCAGCGCCGGCAGGCGCCGCGCATGCAGCGTGCCCGGCGCGGCGGTGGCGAGTTCGGGCGCCAGCCCCGTCAGCATGCCGATATAGTCGCTGGTCTTGAACCGCGTCGCGGTGATCAGCGCGCGGCAGCCGACCTTGTTGAGCGCGAATTCCAGCTCATGGCTGCGATAGGCCGGATTGATGTTGACCAGGATCAGCCCGGCCTTGGCGGTGGCGAACTGGCTCAGCACCCATTCGGCGTTATTGGGTGAGAAGATGCCGATGCGCTCGCCCGGCTCCAGGCCGAGTGCGAGCAGCCCGGCGGCGAGCGACTCGGTGCGGGCGGCGAGTTCAGCGTAGCTGAGGCGCAGCACCGCCCCCGCCGCCTGGCCCGGCAGATTCCCCGGCGCGACCAGGGCAGGACGGTCTGGAAAGCGCAACGCGATCCGGTCCAGATGGGCGCCGATCGTCTCGCCGATCAATGGCAGATCGCAGGCGCCATGGACATAGCTTGGCGGGGTCATTGGCATGTGCGCTTCCTTGGCCCCCCATCTAAGCCGGCTGAAGCCGGTGTTGCAAAGCCGGATCCTGGATGTGGGGGGAAGGCCGGCCCTAGTGTCCCGATTCCGAAATTCGCAGCATTGAAATGTGGTCGGAACCGGGACACCAGCTCTTTGTTTTCAGTGGCCTGCTGATCCCTGAAGTTCGCGGTAAGGAACAGCGAACTTCGAGGGCGGGACACTAGGGCAACATCCGATCAGATGGATTAATCCGATCGGATAAAGTTGCTCGGTAAAGCTATAAACAAGAGCGATGGCCGATCGTTTATCGGATCGGGCACCGCTCTTGCGCTGCGCCCTTCGGAAACCCGCCGAGGGCTGGCGCGATACCGCATCAGGGTGACGTCAACCGCGATAGAATTGCGCGACCAGACACAGGACTGGAGCGCGATCGGCCCACAAATCCGAGTGAAACCGGTGCCGATCGCGCGCTCGATCTTGGAACCGTAGGATACCCCCGGCGGAGGCCGGTCGCGGGTGGGGCATAGGAGGGGACACCCCTGGCCGTCCTTGTCCCTCGCTTGGCGCCGCGCAGCCCGCGCGCGATACTCCCCACCAGGCCTCGCGCCGAGACAGGGAAACGCCATGCCGCCAGCGCGTCCGAACTTTCCGCCGGGACTGGACCATGATCTCGGCGAGACCGCCGAGATGCTGCGCGAGCAGGTAGGCGCCTTCGCCGCCGCCGAGATCGCCCCTCTGGCCGCCGAGATCGATCGCAGCAACGCCTTTCCCGCCGCGCTCTGGCGCCGGATGGGCGAGATCGGGGTGCTCGGCATCACCGTCGAGGACGAATATGGCGGCGCCGGCATGGGCTATCTGGAGCATTGCGTGGCGATGGAGGAGATCTCCCGCGCTTCCGCCTCGGTCGGCCTGTCCTATGGCGCGCATTCGAATCTGTGCGTCAACCAGATCCGCCTGAACGGCACGCCCGAGCAGAAGCGCCGTTATCTGCCGAAGCTGGTCAGCGGCGCGCATGTCGGCGCGCTGGCGATGTCCGAGCCCGGGGCCGGGTCCGATGTCGTCGCGATGCGCACCACCGCCGTGCGGCGGGGCGACCGCTACGTGCTGAACGGTTCGAAGATGTGGATCACCAACGGGCCCGATGCCTCCACGCTGGTGGTCTATGCCAAGACCGATCCGGCGGCGGGCTCGCGCGGCATCACCGCCTTCCTGATCGAGCGCGGCATGGCGGGCTTCGCCACGGCGCCGAAGCTCGACAAGCTCGGCATGCGCGGATCGAACACCTGCGAGCTGGTGTTCACCGACTGCGAGGTGCCAGCCGAGAACGTGCTGGGCGCGGTGAATGCCGGGGTGCGGGTGCTGATGAGCGGGCTCGATTACGAGCGCGCGGTGCTGGCCGCGGGCCCGCTCGGCATCATGCAGGCCTGCCTCGACGTGGTGCTGCCCTATGTCCATGAGCGCAGGCAGTTCGGCCAGGCGATCGGCGAGTTCCAGCTGATGCAGGGCAAGCTCGCCGACATGTATACCACGCTGAGCGCGGCGCGGGCCTATGTATACACCGTGGCCAAGGCCTGCGACCGCGGCCGGGCCAGCCGCAAGGATGCCGCCGGCGCCATCCTGTACGCCGCGGAACGCGCGACCTGGATGGCGCTGGAGGCGATCCAGTGCCTGGGCGGCAACGGCTACACCAGCGACTATCCTACCGGGCGGCTGCTGCGCGATGCCAAGCTGTACGAGATCGGCGCCGGCACCAGCGAGATCCGCCGCATGCTGATCGGCCGCGAATTATTCGCCGAAACCGCATGAGCGTGCTGCCCACCGCCCTGGCTCCGGGCTCGGCTGAGTTCCATGCGAACCAGGCCGCCATGGGCGCGCTGGTGGCCGATCTGCGCGCCCGGGTCGCGAAGATCGCCGAGGGCGGCGGCGCGGCGGCGCGGCGGCGCCACCTGGATCGCGGCAAGCTGTTGGCACGGGAGCGGGTGGCGGGGCTGATCGATCCGGGCTCGCCGTTCCTGGAACTCTCCCAGCTGGCGGCTTTCGGGATGTACGACGACGAGGTGCCGGCGGCGGGCATCATCACCGGCATCGGCCGCATCGGCGGCCGGCTGTGCATGGTGGTGGCGAACGATGCCACCGTGAAGGGCGGCACCTATTTCCCGATCACCGTGAAGAAACATCTGCGCGCCCAGGAGATCGCCCGGGCCTGTCGTCTGCCCTGCCTGTATCTGGTGGACAGCGGCGGCGCCTTCCTGCCGCGCCAGGACGAGATTTTCCCCGACCGCGACCATTTCGGCCGGATCTTCTTCAACCAGGCGCGGATGTCGGCCGAGGGCATTCCCCAGATCGCCGCGGTCCTGGGCTCCTGCACCGCCGGGGGTGCCTATGTGCCGGCGATGTCGGATCAGACGGTGATCGTGCGCGGCCAGGGCACGATCTTCCTGGCCGGCCCGCCGCTGGTGCGCGCCGCGACCGGCGAGGTGGTGAGCGCCGAGGAGCTGGGCGGGGCGGACGTGCATACCCGCGTCTCCGGCGTCGCCGACCACCTGGCCGAGACCGACGCCCACGCGCTGGCGATCTGCCGGCGCATCGTGGGAACCCTGGGGCAAGCGCCGCCGCCGGTGCCGGCCCGCCCGTCTGTTCCGCCGCGCCACGATCCCGCCGAACTCGCCGGGCTGGTGCCCGCCGATCCGCGTTTGAGCTTCGAGGCGCGCGAGATCATCGCCCGCCTGGCGGATGCCAGCGAGTTCGACGAGTTCAAGCCCTGCTACGGCACCACGCTGGTCTGCGGCTTCGCCCATCTGTTCGGCTACCCCATCGGCATCCTGGCCAATAACGGCATCCTGTTCTCGGAATCGGCGCTGAAGGGCACGCATTTCATCGAACTCGCCAGCCAGCGCGGCGTCCCGCTGCTGTTCGTGCAGAACATCACGGGTTTCATGGTCGGGCGGAAATACGAGGCCGGGGGCATCGCCAAGGACGGCGCCAAGCTGGTCACCGCGGTCGCCACCACCGCCGTCCCGAAGCTGACGCTGATCGTCGGCGGCAGTTTCGGCGCCGGCAATTACGGCATGTGCGGGCGGGCCTACGACCCGCGCTTCCTGTTCCTGTGGCCGAACGCGCGCATCTCCGTCATGGGGGGCGAACAGGCGGCGAGCGTGCTGGCGCAGGTGCGGCGCGAGCGCGAACCGGACTGGAGCGCGGAGGAGGAGGCGGCGTTCAAGGCGCCGATCCGTGCCCAGTACGAAACCCAGGGCCATCCCTATTACGCCAGCGCCAGGCTGTGGGATGACGGCATCATCGCGCCGGAAGACACCCGCCGGGTGCTCGGGCTGGCGCTGGTCGCGGCCCTGCACGCGCCGATCCCGCCGACCCGCTTCGGCCTGTTCCGGATGTGAGCGGCATGTTCGGCTCGGTCCTGATCGCCAATCGCGGCGAGATCGCCTGCCGCATCATCCGCACCGCGCGGCGCATGGGCCTTACCGCCATCGCCGTCTATTCCGACGCCGACGCCGCCGCGCTGCATGTGCGGCAAGCCGACCTGGCGCTGCGCATCGGCCCCGCGCCGGCGCGGCAGAGCTATATCTCGATCGCGGCGATCCTGGACGCCGCGCGGCGCAGCGGGGCGGAGGCGATCCATCCCGGCTACGGGTTCCTGTCGGAGAACCCCGATTTCGCCGAGGCAGTAGCCGCCGCCGGCCTGGTCTTCATCGGGCCGCCGGCCGCGGCGATGCGGGCGATGGGCAGCAAGGCCGCCGCCAAGGCGCTGATGCAGCGCGCCGGCGTGCCGGTGCTGGCCGGCTATCACGGCGCGGACCAGGCCCCCGAGATGCTGGCGGCGGAGGCCGCGCGCAGCGGCTGGCCGGTGGTGATCAAGGCCGTCGCCGGCGGCGGCGGGCGCGGCATGCGGGTGGTGGCGGGGCCAGCGGAGTTCAGCGCCGCGCTGGATGCGGCGCGGCAGGAGGCCGCCGGCGCGTTCGGCGATGACCGGGTGCTGATCGAGCGCTATCTCGATCGCCCCCGCCATGTCGAGGTGCAGGTCTTCGCCGACCGCCACGGCAACGTGGTGCATCTGTTCGAGCGCGACTGCTCGGTGCAGCGGCGTCACCAGAAGGTGATCGAGGAAGCTCCCGCCCCCGACCT
>DAICZL010000395.1 GCA_027311165.1 bacterium | reverse complement strand
GGCGCTCGGCATGCACGGCACCCGCGCCCGCGCCATCTCGGCCCTGGCGGCGGCGCTGGTTGCAGATCCGGGATGGCTCGATCCGGGCCCGGACGCGGGGGGGATCGCGCTGGTGCTGGACCGGCTTCGGTCGCTGCCCGGTATCGGCGACTGGACCGCGCAATACATCGCCCTGCGCGCATTGCGGGCCCCTGATGCCTTCCCGGCCGCGGATATCGGCCTGCTGCGGGCCCTGGCGGGTGATACTGGCCGGCCGAGCCCGGCGCAGGCGCTGGCGCGCGCCGAGGCCTGGCGGCCCTGGCGCGGCTATGCCGCCCTGCATCTGTGGACCGCGGCGGCGGCGCGGCCCGTTCCGGACGCACCGGTGGCCCGGCCGGGGATATGATGGCTGGGCGACCATGATGATGCCGTGGCTTTGCGAGCTTGGGACCCCGATCGGGACGGTTGCTGTTGGTCTCCGACGGCGAGGCGCTGTGGGCGCTCGATTTCGCGGACCACGCGCCGCGGATGCACCGCCTGCCCGGGCGGCAGTGCGGTGGCGATACGCTGCATCCGGTCGCGGATGCCGGGGCGCCTGGCCGGGCGATGCCGGCCTATTTCGAAGGAGCCCTGGCCGCGCCCGGCCGGCTGGCGGTGCGGACCGGCGGCACCGCGTTCCAGCGCGAGGTCTGGGCCCGATTGCGCCAGGTCCTGCCGGGAGCACCCCTCGGCTACGGGCGCCTCGCCACCGAGATCGGCAGGGTGGGGGCGAGCCTTGCCGTCGGGCTGGCGAACGGGGCCGACCCGATGGCGATCGTGGTGCCGTGCCATCGGGTGATCGGCGCGGATGCCAGCCTGACGGGCCATGGCGGCGGGCTGCACCGCAAGCGATGGCGGCTCGACCATGAACGCCGGCATGGCTGAGCGTCCGGGAAGACGTGCCCGCAGGAGCCGTGGCGCATCCGGTTGACTTCAACCGCGATGAAATGGCTCGGCAGGAAAAATAGCCAGAGCGCGACCGGGCCGCAGATCCGAATTCAGCCGGCCCCCGCTCGCGCTTTCGTTCGATCAGCCTGGCCTGGAGTCTCCCCCCCGGCGTCGCGCTGATCCGTCGCAGAAGAAAGGCCGGGAATTCGCCCGGCCTTTCTTGCCTGATCTGTCGATGCAGGCGGTGCTGGCAGCGAACCCCCCGCCGACCGCCTCGCCTGCGGGGGGGGGGCAGCGATGGCCTCAGAAAGCCGGCACGCCGGCGCGGATCAGTTCCGGTGCGCTGCGCGGATAGTGGCGCAGCAGCTTCAGGTTCACCTTGTTCAGCACCACGCCGAGCATCCTGGTATCGCCGAGATCGACGCGGGCGACGTTCTCGACCAGCGTATCGGGGTCGGTGCGGCCCCATTCCGCGACCAGGACGAACGCATCTAGAAGATGGGTCGCGGCATGGGCATCGGCCACTTCCGACAGGGCTGGCAGATCGACCACCACATAGTCGAAATCGGTGCGCAATTCGCTGAGCAGATCGGCCATCGCCTCGGTGTTCAGCAGTTCCATCGCCGAGGCGCTGCCCCAGCCCTGTCCGGCCGGCAGGAAGCACAGCCCGGTGGCGGCGTCGCGCCACAACGCGGCCGAGAGTTTGGTGCGCCCGGACAGCGTGTCGAGGAAGCCGCTTTCCGCGTCATTCGCCAGTTCGCCGGACAGCCCGGCATTGGCGAAATCCCAGTCGAGCAGCAGGGTGCGGCAGCCGCTGCGCGCCAGATACTGTGCCAGATTGGCGGCGACGGTGCTGGTACCCACGCCCCTCTCGGCGGCGACGCAGCCGATCACCTTGACATGGCGAGAGCGCAGATGCTGCCGGGCGATCTTCATCCGCACCGCCCGGATCGCCTCGGCGAAGCGCGACTGGGGGTATTCGGCGACATGGTGCAGCGCCGCCGGGCGCTGGGAGATCAGCCGCCGGTCCGCGATCGCGTCGGTGATGCCAGGACCGACCCGGCGCAGCCGCGTCTCCCGCGGGCTCAGACCCGGCAGCAGGCCGAGGCAGTCGAGGCCGGTTGCCGTCCGCACCTGGGCCGCGGTGCGGATGCCACGGTCGAGCGCCTCGCGCAGGAACGCCACCACGAAGCCGAGACCAAGACCCATCACCGCGCCGAGCGCGACCATGATGGTCACTTTCGGATCGCTCTTGCGCAGCGGCGGGGTGGCCGGCGTCACCACCCGGGCTTCCGGCACCGGGAAGGACTGGTCCTGAACCGCCTGGGTGTAGCGCTGGAGGAAGTTCTCGTAGAGCGATCGATAGGTCTCGGCCGAGCTTTCCAGCGACCGCAGCGCCACCCGGTCGTTATTGGTGGTTGCGGTCTGGCTGACCAGCTGCGTCATTCGTGCCTGCAGCGCCCGTTCGCCTGACCGCGCCACTTCAAGATCGCTCTTGGCGGTCTCGGCGATGCGGCCGAGTTCGCCCTGGATCGAGCGTTTGATCTCGGCCATCTCGTTGCGCAGACCAACCGCGGCGACATGGTTCTCGCCATATTTCGCGGCCCAGTCGGCTTCCCGACGGGCATCTTCCACATAGCGCTGGCGCAGCGTCACGATCACCGGGTTCTGCAGCGCTTCGGCCACCGACCCGTCGGCCCCGACGCCGGCCTGCAGCACCGACTGGACGCGGTCCAGCCTGGCCTGCGCTTCCGCCGTGCGGCTGCGCGCGGCGGTCAGCTGGCTGTTCAGATCGCCCAGCTGCTGCTCGTTGATCAGCCCGCGATCGGTATCGACGATGTTGTTCTGGGCCTTGTATTCCTGCACCGCGCGGTCGGCGGCCAGCGCCTGGTCGCGCAGTTCCTGAATCCGCGCCTCGAGCCAGACGCCGGCCTGGCGCGTGGTCTCGTTCTTGGCGTCGAGCTGATCGGCGATGTAGGCCTCGGCGAGGCCATTGGCCAGCCGCGCCGACAGGGTCGGGCTCGGCGATTTCACGCTGACATCGATCACGTAGGTGAGGCCGATGCGCCGCACCCCGGTCATGCTCATCAGCCGCTCGGCGGCGATCGTCTCCCTGCTCTGCGCCGGCTGGCTGCGCGCCGCGCCGCTCTCGGTCGCCCGGCTCAGCAGCCCCGACAGCACCCCGCGCAGCTGGTCAACCAGGCCGGGCCGGGCCGGCGGCGGCATGAATTCCGGATCGTCGGCCAGGTGCAGTTTTGCGACCACCTTCCGCGCCATGCCTTCCGATCGCAGCACCTCCACCTGGCTTTCCAGCACCGAGCTCAGTGTCATGGAATCCTGGATGCCGCCCTGCTGACGCAGCAGGTCGGCGCGGCGGATGTCGAACAGGATGTCGGCCGCGGCGAGATATTGCGGCTGCTGAATCATCGCATAGCCGAGCGAGAGCCCGGTCACCGCGACGGCCACCGCCGCCATCGTGGTCCAGCGTCGGCGCAGGAACGACACCAGATCGGGCACCCAGCCGAACGGCGGCGGCTCCTGCGGCGTGCCAGGAGACCAGATCGAGGGTTCTTGCGGCTTCAGGATGTTCATGACTCGACGTGTCTACCGTGGAAGTTGAACCGAAAAAACCGCCGGCCGAGGTCTCCGCGCCCGCCCCTTTCGCGCCGGATCCGTCCCGGTCCGCCGAGCAGGCGGTCCGTTGCGGAGCGGCAGGCTGGCCGGACACCCCTTGCAGGCGCCGTGGTCAGGCGGGTTGGCCAGGAACCCCCGGATTGGCACCGGACGCAGCCTCAGCTCCACACCCTGTGTTCGTTTCCCCCGAAACCCCCGGCGCTGGAGCGGCCCTCTGTCGGTACCGTCCAAATCCGAACACTCCCTCAATTGCCCTGCTTGGCCGGGCAACCGTCTCTTCCATGCCGCCGAGCCGGACGGCTCGGACTCCGCCCTCCCCGCGACCGGCGCGCCACCCGAGGGAGCGCGATCGGTTCGGGGGATGGTCCTGCCTCGCCAGCCACCGTCGCCCCAAGAGCAGATCCAGCGATGCCCGGGGTCAGTGACGACCAGACCCAACGCGCCTGCGCCCTCAACGTTCCCGCGGACATCCGCCCGCCCGAACCTGCCAGAGCCCGAGGGCCCCAGCCCCAAAC
>DAICZL010000408.1 GCA_027311165.1 bacterium | reverse complement strand
CCGCATCGCCCAGCCGCTGCCCGAAGCGGCGAACCGCACCGCGCGCTGGCGCCGCAGCTTCCCCGCCAGATCGCCCTCTGCGATCTGCGATGCGATCGCGGCCAGCGCCGCCGGGCCGGCTGGCGGCGGCGGAGGTTCGTCCCTCGTCGCCGGTATCTCGGCCTCGGCCAGGCGGTCATTGGCATAGGCGATCAGCTGTCCGGCCTCGGTGCCAAGCGGCCAGACGCTCGCCGGCGGCGAGCCCGCGACCTCACCGAACAGCCGGTCGAGATGGCAGGTGAGCTCGGCGAGGTCGGGCGGGCCGTTGGCATCGCCCTCGCCGCAGATCAGCGCCAGATCGCCGCCGCGCAGGGCGAACACCTCCCCCCCGTGACGGCGGGCGGCATCGCCCAGCACCGCGCGGCCGATGCGATGATGATAGGGCCGCCCGAGCAGCGGCCCCAGGCGCGAGAGATGCAGCACCACCGCCGCCCGGCCGCGCCCATGGCGCAGCGCGCGTCGGGCGGTGTCGAGCAGCCGTTGCTCGGCATAGGGCCGGCCCTGCAAAGCGGCGCGATGATCATTGGGGAAGGAGATGGAGTGATCCATGGCGATTTTTTGCCTGTCGCGGCGTTCCGCCTGTCGGTCGCGGAACCATGGCGCTAAGCTGAGGGGTGATGGTTTCAACGAGGTTAGCGCCGGCGCGCCTGCCACCCGGGCGGCGCATCTATGCGATCGGCGACGTGCACGGCTGCGACGCGGCTCTGGCGGCGCTGCACGCCAGGATCACCGAGGATCTGCGCGCCCGGCCGATGGCGCATGCCACGCTCGTGCATCTGGGTGACTACATCGACCGCGGACCCGACAGCGCCGGCGTGGTGGCGCGGCTGATGGGCCCGGCGCTGCCGCCGGTGCAGCAGGTGGTGAACCTGATGGGCAACCATGAGCAGTTGCTGCTGGGGGCCATCGACGGAGCGGATCCAGCGATGGCCGGGGTCTGGCTGGCCAATGGCGGCCCCGCCTCGCTGCGCAGCTGGGGGGTTCCGGTGGCGAGCCCGCCGGCACATTGGCGAGGCCTTCTGCCCGCCCCGCAGATCGAATTCCTGCGCAAGCTGGGACTGACCTATCGCGATGGCGGCTATCTGTTCGTCCATGCCGGGCTGCGCCCGGGCATCCCCGCCGCCCGCCAGAGCACCGAAGATCTGCTGTGGATCCGCGAGCCGTTCCTGTCCTGGGAAGGCGATCACGGCGCGGTGGTCGTGCACGGGCACACGCCACGGGCCGAGCCAGAGCTGCGCGCCAACCGCATCGGCATCGATACCGGCGCGGTGCTGGGCGGGAAGCTGACCTGCGCGGTGCTGGAAGCAGACCGCGTCGGATTCCTGCACAGCGTGTAAGGCGAGAGCGACGCACCGGCCCGGCAGGGACCCATCCTGCGACAAGATCGGCTGGATCACGCCTCGGGGGGGAATGGAGGATCAGGAAACTCGCGGTCAGACGCCGTGCCCTGACCTCGAGCGAAGCCCGGCCTGCCGGGTGCAGGCGGGCCGATCCGCGAAGCCCGCAGGCAGCCCGTATCGCTGCAGCATCCAGGACAGGACCCGCAGGGCGCCCGATCAGCCGGCTGGCGCGGCGCCCGGCCAGTGCGGCGACAGAGTTTGGCCGTTCCAATCTGCATGAGATGAACGCGCACGTTATCAATCCTCTGGCTGAAATCTGACAGCCACGGAACCAGCGCTTTTTGAGGGCGCCGCTGCACCGCAGCCCCCCGGCTCGGGGCAGCCGCGTCGGCAAGCGGGGCCGGGGCTGGTCTGCGCGGGCCGCGCGGATTTGCGCCCGAGCCTGGCCAGGCTGGAGCCGCTTCATGCCCCCTGCCGGACCGATCACGGCAAGCCGCGGCACCGGAGAGGCCTCCCGTGTTGGTGGTTGACCTGCCGCCGGGCGTCTCCCTACCGTTCAGGAAGAGGAAACCGGAAGACGCCATGCTGCAGGACCGATCACTGCGCGAGCGGCGCATGAACCTGACCACGCACTCTGCGGTCCACCGCGACCCGCGCAGCTCGATCGCCCTCGGGCTCGGCTGGCTGGCCTACGCACTCGTCTATCTGATGGCCGCCGTGCTCGTGATCGGCGTTCCCGCCGCGCTGGTGGTCATCGCGATCAGGATGGCTGCCCCATAGCGGTTCGCCCGGATCGCCGCCGGCCGGCAACCCAGCAATGAGCGCATCATGCTTGCCCCCACGGCCCCCTCTCGCTAACCAGTCATTTCCGTGATCGCCACCGCCAATCCGGTGCCCTCACGGCCGCCGGTCGGGCCGGCATGACGGTCGGCGAGACCCGGCCTCAGCAGGCTGGTGATCAAAATCTGACGGTCAAACCCGCCAGACTCTGACCACCAGCAGGAGAATACGCAGATGGGCTATCGGGTCGCGGTCGTCGGTGCCACCGGGGCGGTCGGGCGCGAAATGCTGAAAACCCTGGCCGAACGGCGCTTTCCCGTGACCGAGGTCGCGGCGATCGCTTCCGGCCGGTCGGTCGGGGCCGAAGTGTCGTTCGGCGAAAAGACCGTGCTGACGGTCCAGGCGCTCGACCGTTTCGATTTCCACGGCTGGGATATCGGCCTGTTCAGCCCGGGGGCAGCGATCTCCGCCATTCACGCCCCGCGCGCGGCAGCTTCGGGCTGCGTGGTGATCGACAACACCAGCCAGTTCCGCATGGACCCGGACGTGCCGCTGGTGGTGCCCGAGGTGAACCCCCAGCATCTGGCGAAATTCGCCCGCCGCAACATCATCGCCAACCCGAATTGCAGCACGATCCAAATGGTGGTGGCGCTGAAGCCGCTGCACGACCGCTTCACCATCCGCCGCGTGGTCGTGTCCACCTACCAGTCGGTCTCCGGCGCCGGCAAGGAAGGCATGGACGAACTGTTCACCCAGACCCGGGCGAGCTTCGTCAACGACCCGGTGAAGCCCGAGCAGTTCACCAAGACCATCGCCTATAACTGTATCCCCCATATCGACCGCTTCATGGATGACGGCTCCACCAAGGAGGAATGGAAGATGGTGGTGGAGACACGGAAGATCCTCGATCCCGACATCAAGGTGATCGCCACCTGCGTGCGCGTGCCGGTGTTCATCGGCCATGCCGAAGCGATCACCGTGGAATTCGCCCAGCCGGTCACGGCGGCGGAGGCGCGGGCGGCGCTGCGCGAGGCACCGGGAGTCACGGTGATGGACACGCGCGAGGATGGCGGCTACGCGACCCCGGCGGAATGCGCCGGAGAAGACGCGGTGTTCGTCAGCCGGATCCGCAAGGACCCGACGGTGGAGCATGGCCTGGCCTTCTGGTGCGTGGCCGACAATCTGCGCAAGGGCGCGGCACTGAACGCGGTGCAGATCGCCGAGACGCTGGTGGCCCAGGGGCTGCTGGGCCGCAAGGCGGCGTGAACGCGCCCCTCCTGAACGCCCCTTCCGCCGGCCTGGCCTGGCTGGCGCTCGGGGTCGCGGGCCTGTTCGAGGTGGTCTGGGTGGTGTTGCTGAAACAGGCCGACGGGTTCAGCCGGTGGTGGCCGAGCCTGGGCTGCATCGCAGCGATGGGGGTGAGCGTGTTCCTCATGTCGCTGGCGCTGAGGGCGCTGCCGATGGGCACCGTCTATGCGGTCTGGACCGGCATCGGCATCGCCGGCGGTCTCGCCTGGGGGATCGCGGCACTGGGCGAGCCCGCCGGGGCGCTGCGTATCCTGTGCGTGGTGCTGATCCTGGCCGGCGTGGTCGGGCTCAAGCTGGGGTCATAGCCAGCCCCGCCCGCGCGGGGCCCCCGCATGCTCCGCTGGGCAGCCCCCCCGCGCGTGGCTCCCCAGGGAGAAACGCCACAGGGCGCCCC
>DAICZL010000401.1 GCA_027311165.1 bacterium | reverse complement strand
CCGCATGAGCGCGCCAGCCGCCGGGCCGGCGGATCGGATCCCGACCGCCGCGGATCGGCCGGGCGAAGACGCCCTGCAGGCGCGGATCGCGGCGATCGACTGGCCCGGACTCGGGGAGGAACTCGATGCGCATGGCAGCGCGGTGATCGCGGGGCTGCTGTCGTCGGCGACCTGCCGGGCGCTCGCTGCGCTGTATGACGCCGAGACCGGGTTTCGCAGCCGCGTGGTGATGGCACGGCACGGTTTCGGCAGCGGTGAATACCGGTATTTCGACGACCCGCTGCCGCCCCTGGTCGCGGCCTTGCGCCGGCGGCTCTACCCGCCGCTGGTGCCCATCGCCGATCGCTGGAGCGCGGCGCTGGGGTCGCCGCGGCGCTGGCCCGCGGCTCATGACGGGTTGCGCGCGCAATGCCGCGAGGCCGGGCAGACCCGCCCGACCCCGCTGCTGCTGCGCTACGGACCGGGCGATTACAACTGCCTGCACCAGGATCTCTACGGTCCGCTGGTGTTTCCGCTGCAGGTCGCCATCCTGCTGTCGGTGCCGGGCCTCGATTTCACCGGCGGGGAGTTCGTGATGACCGAGCAGCGGCCGCGCCGGCAGTCCCGTGCGGAGGTGGTGGGGCTCGGCCAGGGCGATGGGGTGGTGTTCGCCGTGCACCACCGGCCGGTGCCGGGTGCCCGCTCGGCCCAGCGGGTGGGAATGCGCCATGGCGTCAGCCGGCTGCGCTCGGGCCAGCGCTTCTGCCTGGGGGTGATCTTTCACGACGCGGCATGATCTGAACCGGCGGGGCAGGGCCCGTGGCTTTGCTCCTCGGTCTTCCGCCGGGGTGCCTGGCCGCGGAGCCCGCTCGCCCCGGGACGCTCCGGGCAGCCTTGGGGGCGGTTTGTCGGGCAGGGGGTGGAGGTGCGATGGAGGGTCTGTTCGATCCCCCGGCCGGCGGGCGCGAAGCGCTCGCCCAAGGCGCGGTGGTGCTGCGCGGCCGGGCGCTGGCGGCCGAGGCGGCACTGCTGGCGGCGCTGGCCCGCGTGGTGGCGGCCGCGCCCCTCCGCCACATGCAGACCCCGGGCGGGCGGCTGATGTCGGCGGCGATGACCAGTTGCGGACAGGTAGGCTGGGTCTCTGGCCGCGGCGGCTACCGCTACGACGCCTGCGATCCGCAGACCGGCCGCCCCTGGCCGGCGATGGCGCCGGAATTCCGCGATCTGGCCGCCGCCGCCGCCGCCGAGGCGGGCTTTCCCGGCTTCCTCCCCGATGCCTGCCTGGTGAACCGCTACCGACCGGGCGCCGGCATGGCCCTGCATCAGGACCGCGACGAGGCCGATTTCACCGCCCCGATCGTCTCGGTCTCGCTCGGCCTGCCGGTGGTCTTCCTGTTCGGCGGCCATGCCCGCTCGGACCGCCCGGCGCGGGTGGCGCTGCGCCATGGCGATGTCGTGGTCTGGGGTGGGCCCGCGCGGCTGGCCTTCCACGGGGTCGCGAAACTGCGCCCAGGGACCCATCCCTTGCTCGGGAGCGAGCGCATCAATCTGACGTTGCGCAAGGC
>DAICZL010000394.1 GCA_027311165.1 bacterium | reverse complement strand
GGGCCCGGATGCTTTGGGCCCGGGGGCTTGGGGAAGGAGGTCGGATGCGGCTTGCAGTGCTGAAGGAACGGCGCGCGGCGGAAAGCCGGGTTGCCGCCACGCCGGAGACGGTGAAGAAACTGGCCGCGCTCGGCCTGTCCGTCGCGGTCGAGGCCGGGGCGGGGCAGGGCGCCGCGATCACGGATGGCGAATTCGCCGCCGCCGGGGCCGAGATCGCACCCGATGCCGCCGCGGCGCTGGCCGGGGCGGGCATCGTCTTCGCGGTGCAGATGCCGGATGCGGCCGAGCGGGCGCTGATCCCGCGCGGGGCGCTGCTGGTCTGCATCGCCGGCGCCTTCGCCGATCCGACCCTGGTGGGATCGCTGGCCGAGGCCGGGATCGACACCGTGGCGATGGAATTGCTCCCCCGCATCACCCGCGCCCAGTCGATGGACGTGCTGTCGAGCCAGGCCAACCTCTCCGGCTACCGCGCCGTGGTCGAATCCGCCGGCGCATTCCAGCGCGGCTTCGCCATGATGATGACCGCCGCCGGCACCGTGGCGCCGGCCCGGGTGTTCGTCATCGGCGCCGGGGTCGCGGGGCTGCAGGCGATCGCGACGGCGCGGCGGCTCGGGGCCATCGTCTCGGCCACCGATGTGCGCCCGGCCGCCAAGGAGGAGATCAAGTCGCTCGGCGCGAGCTTCGTGGGCGTCGAGGACGAGGAGACCGCCGCCCAGAAGGGCGCCTACGCCAAGGAAATGAGCGAGGCGTTCCGCCAGAAGCAGGCCGAGCTGATGGCCGCCACGGTGGCCAAGAACGACATCGTCATCTGCACCGCCCTGGTGATGGGCCGCAAGGCGCCGGTGATCGTGACGCAGCCGATGGTCGATGCGATGCGCCCGGGCAGCGTGGTGGTCGATCTCGCTGCCGATGCCGGCGGCAATTGCGCCGCCACCGTGCCCGGCCAGAGCGTGCAGACCGCCAACGGTGTCACCGTGCTCGGTTATTACAACTGGCCCTCACGCATCGCGGTCGCGGCGAGCGCGCTCTATGCCCGCAACCTGCTGACCTTCCTGACCGGGTTCTGGGACAAGGACGCCAAGGCGGCGAAGCTGCCGGAGGCGGACGAGATCGTGAAAGGCGTGCTGCTGACCCGCGCAGGTGCCATCGTGCATCCGCAGTTCCAGCCCGCCCAGGCCGCCTGAGGATGGGCAGGGTGTCGCCCGGCAAGAGGGGGCCGGACCCGACCCGCCCGGGGACCGGCCTGGTCCTTCCGTCGCAGGTTCGATTGTTCCACAAGCCCTGAACCCCATCGCAAGCGTTCCGGAGAGGCGATCATGAATCCGTCCCAGTTGGCCGACCAGGCCGCGCGCCTGGCCGATGCGGCCCGCGATCTGGCGTTGCAGGCCCAGACCCTGGCCGCGAGCCCGGCCGTCGAAGCCGTCGGCAAGGCGACCGAGCCGTTCATGTTCCTGCTGGCGATCTTCCTGCTGGCCTGTTTCGTCGGCTATTACGTGGTCTGGAACGTCACGCCGGCGCTGCATTCGCCGCTGATGGCGGTGACCAACGCGATCAGCTCGGTGATCGTGGTGGGCGCGATGCTGGCCACCGGGCTCGGCACCAGCGGCTGGGCGATGCTGTTCGGCTTTCTCGCGGTGATCCTGGCCAGCGTGAACATCTTCGGCGGCTTCCTGGTCACCCAGCGCATGCTGTCGATGTTCAAGTCGAAGAAGTAGCCCCACATGTCCTCCAGTCTCACCTCGCTCGCCTATCTGATCGCCGCGGTCCTGTTCATTCTGGCGCTGCGCGGCCTGTCCAGCCCGGTCACCTCGCGGCAGGGCAACCGCATGGGGATGGCCGGCATGGCCATCGCCGTGCTGGCGACGCTGCTGCATCACGGCATGGGCTCCAGCGGGCTGGTGCTGATCGTGCTCGGCATCGCCATCGGCGGCACCATCGGCACGATCACCGCCCGCCGCATCCAGATGACCGCGCTGCCGCAGCTGGTGGCCGCGTTCCACTCGCTGGTCGGCATGGCGGCGGTGTTCGTCGCCGCCGCGGCGCTGAACGCGCCGGAGGCGTTCGGCATCGGCACCTATGGCGATGTCCACACGCAGAGCCTGGTCGAGATGTCGCTCGGCCTCGCCATCGGCGCCATCACTTTCTCGGGCTCGGTGATCGCCTTCGCCAAGCTGCAGGCGCTGATGCCGGGCGCGCCGATCACCTTCGCCAACCAGCACCGGATCAATCTCGGCCTGGCGGTCCTGCTGCTGCTGCTGGTGATCTGCTTCATCGTCACCGGCAGCCAGCTGGTGTTCTGGATGATCGCGCTGCTGGCCTTCGGCATCGGCTTCCTGATCATCATCCCGATCGGCGGGGCGGACATGCCGGTCGTGGTGTCGATGCTGAACAGCTATTCCGGCTGGGCGGCGGCGGGCATCGGCTTCACCATCCAGAACCTGGCGCTGATCATCACCGGATCGCTGGTCGGCGCGTCCGGCGCGATCCTGTCCTACATCATGTGCAAGGGCATGAACCGCAGCATCATCAACGTGCTGCTGGGCGGCTTCGGCACGGATTCCGCGGCCGCCGGCGCTGCCGGGCCGACCGGGGACCGGACCGTGAAGACCGGCAATGCCGATGACGCCGCCTTCATCATGAAGAACGCCTCGAAGGTGATCATCGTGCCCGGCTATGGCATGGCGGTGGCGCAGGCACAGCACGCCCTGCGCGAGATGGCCGATACGCTGAAAAAGGAAGGGGTGGAGGTGAAATACGCCATCCATCCCGTGGCCGGGCGCATGCCGGGCCATATGAACGTGCTGCTGGCCGAGGCCAACGTGCCCTACGACGAGGTGTTCGAGCTCGAGGAGATCAACAATGAGTTCAGCACCGCCGACGTGGTCTACGTGATCGGCGCCAACGACGTGACCAACCCGGCGGCCAAGACCGATCCGAAAAGCCCGATCTACGGCATGCCCATCCTGGAAGTGGACAAGGCCAATACCGTGCTGTTCGTCAAGCGGTCCATGGCGTCCGGCTATGCCGGGGTGGATAACGAGCTGTTCTTCCGGCCCAATACCATGATGCTGTTCGGCGACGCCAAGAAGATGACCGAGGAAATCGTCCAGGCCCTCGGCCACTGACCACCTTCGCCGGCGGCACCGGGGGCATCCCCGCCGCCGCCGGGCCGAAGGGGCGTGGTCAGTGCGTCTGCACCGCCGTGTGCAGGCCGGTCAGCATGGTGGCGATCATCTTGCGCGCCGTCTCATCGGTCAGGTTGCCCTCGGCGTCGAACTTGGTGGCGGCGTTGGCGATGTAGATCTCCGGCTGGCGCAGCACATGGATGTCCAGCCCATGCGC
>DAICZL010000389.1 GCA_027311165.1 bacterium | reverse complement strand
GGACGGCCCGTTGGCCGGGGCTTCCCCGGCCGGCGCTCCTGGGGGCGGTAGACCTGAGGGCGGCATACCAGGAGGCGGCATACCAGGAGCCGGCAAACCGGGGACCGACGCCGCGGAAGGCTTCGCCCGTGAGGCCGGCCGGCAGCAGGAGGAAGCCCTGGACCAGGCGGTCGCGGCGGCGATCGCCGATCTCGCCGCCCCGCTGCCGCCCCCCGCGGCTTCGGAGGCGCCGGGCGGTGATGCCGACGGCGCCGAGATCCTGGGCTTCCAGACGGCCATGCTGGAGGATCCGGCGCTGCTCGCCCCCGCCCGTGCCGCGATCGCCGCGGGTGCTTCGGCCGCGGCCGGGTGGAGCGGCGCGCTCGATGCGCTGATCGGCGAGTACGAAGCCGCCGAGGATGCCTATTTCCGGGCTCGCGCCGTCGATCTCGCCGATCTGCGCGACCGGGTGCTGCGCCGGCTGGCTGGCGCCGCCGAGCCGGTGATCCCGCCCGGTTCCATCGTCTGCGCCACGGCTCTGCCGCCCTCGCGCTTCCTCGCCGCCGATTGGCGCGGCGGCGGCGGCATCGCGCTGTCCGCCGGCAGCGCCGCGAGCCATGTCGCCATGCTGGCCCGCGCGCGCGGGGTGCCGATGGTGGTCGGGCTCGGCCCCGCGCTGCTGGCGCAGGGGGGGGATCATGCCAGGGCGCGGCTGGATGGCGGCAGCGGCACGCTGGTGCTGAGCCCCCCGGCCGATCCGCTCCAGGCCCGGGCTGCCCCGTCGAACGGTCGGGGACCATCGGGGCTGGCTTCCGCCCCTTCTGATGCGGTCCGGCCTGGCCCGGCCATCACCGCCGATGGCCGGCGGATCCATCTCACGCTCAATCTCGCCGACCAGGCCGAGCTCGATCGCCTGGACCCGGCGCTGTGCGACGGGGTCGGCCTGGTGCGCACCGAATTGCTGTTCCATGCGAGCCAGGGCCTGCCCGACGAGGAGCGCCAGTACCAGGCCTATCGCCGCATCCTGGACTGGGCCGGCGGGCGCAAGGTCACTATCCGCACGCTCGATGCCGGGGGCGACAAGCCGATGGCGGGGCTCGATCAGCCGGTCGAGACCAATCCGTTCCTCGGCCTGCGCGGGGTGCGGCTGAGCCTCGCGCGCCCGGAGATCTTCGCCGTGCAGCTGCGCGCGCTGGCCCGCGCCGCGATGGCCGGGCCGCTGCAGGTGATGCTGCCGATGGTGACCGTGCCGGCCGAGCTCGAAGCCGCCCGCGCGCTGCTGGGCGCGGCGCTGCGCGATCTCGCCGCGCGCGGCGTGCCGGCCCGCGCCCCGCCGCTCGGCATCATGGTGGAGGTGCCGGCCGCGGCGCTGGCGATCGCGCGGTTCGACGCCGCGTTCTTCTCGATCGGCAGCAACGACCTCGCCCAGTATGTCACCGCCGCTTCGCGCGACAACGCCGCCGTGTCGGACCTCGCCGATCCGGAGAACCCCGCCCTGCTGCGGCTGATTGCCGAGGTCGCCCGCCATGGACGCGCGACGGGGCGGGAGGTGAGCGTGTGCGGCGACATGGCCGGCGAGCCACGGCATCTGGCGGCGCTGATCGATGCCGGCATCACCAGCCTGTCGATGGCACCGATCCAGCTCGGCCCGGTCCGGGCCGCGATCGCGACCTTGCGCGCCGGCGATGGCCCCGGCTGATCACGCTCCCGCGGATCCGCGCCCCGGTGGGCCCGTCGCGGCGCCGCCGCGCACGGCGCCACTGCGCACGGCGCCGCCGCGCACGGCGCCACTGCCCCGGGCTGGCCCCACCGCCGGTGGACCTGCCCCCGCTGGTCCCGGTCCGGCGGGGTCCGCCCCCGCTGGTCCTGGAGCGGCGGATCCGGGCCCGGCGGGACCGGCCACGGCCGGGTCCACTCAAGCCGGTCCCGCCGCGGCCGACCCCGCCCCGGCGGATCCGGCGGCGACGCCAGCGGAGGCCGCCCGGGCCGCGGCGCTGGTCG
>DAICZL010000385.1 GCA_027311165.1 bacterium | reverse complement strand
CGGGCACTCGCCCGCGCCGCCAGCCGCGCCCAGCACTGAGAGAGACCGAGATGGCAAAGACCCATGTGAGCATGACCGTCAACGGCCAGACCGTCGAAGGCCTGGTGGAGACACGCACGCTGCTGGTGCACTTCCTGCGAGAGACGCTCAACCTGACCGGGACGCATATCGGCTGCGAAACCAGCCATTGCGGCGCCTGCACCGTCGATCTGGATGGGCAGTCGGTGAAGTCATGCACCATGTTCGCGGTGCAGGCCGAGGGCGCGAGCATCCGCACCATCGAGGGCATGGCCAATGCGGATGGCACGCTGCACGTGCTGCAGGAGGGATTTCGCGAGATGCATGGGCTGCAGTGCGGCTTCTGCACACCCGGCATGATCGTGCGGGCTTACCGGCTGCTGCAGGAAAACCCCAATCCCACCGAAGCTGAAATCCGGATGGGAATCTCCGGCAATCTGTGCCGCTGCACCGGTTACCAGAACATCGTCGCCGCCATCCAGTATGCGGCGGCCAGGCTCAACGCCCCGGCCGTGCAGGAGCACGCAGCATGAACGAGATCCCTCCGCAGAGCGCCGCCGAGCGCACCGACAAGCTGCAAGGCATGGGCTGTCGCCGCAAGCGTGTCGAAGACGTCCGGTTCACCCAGGGGCGCGGCAATTACGTCGATGACCTCAAACTGCCCGGCATGCTGTATGGCGACTTCGTCCGCTCGTCCTACGCCCATGCTCGCATCAAGAGCATCGACACCAGCAAGGCGAAGGCCGTGCCGGGGGTGCTCGCGGTGCTGACGGCGGCCGATCTGGCACCGCTGAAACTGCACTGGATGCCGACCTTGGCCGGTGATGTTCAGATGGTGCTGGCGGATGGCAAGGTGCTGTTCCAGAACCAGGAGATTGCCTTCGTGGTCGCCGACGACCGGTATGTGGCGGCGGATGCGGCCGAGCTGGTCGAGGTGGAATACGAGGAACTGCCGCCACTGGTCGATGCGTTCAAGGCGATGGACGCAGACGCCCCGATGCTGCGCGAGGACCTGGCGGGAAAGACCACCGGCGCGCACGGTCCGCGCAAGCATCACAACCACATCTTCGAATGGGCGGTGGGCGACAAAGAAGCCACCGATCTGGCATTCCGCGACGCCGAGGTCTCGGTCAAGGCGCTGCTCACCTATCAGCGGGTGCATCCCTCACCGCTCGAGACCTGCCAGTGCGTGGCTTCGTTCGACAAGATCAAGGGCGAGCTCACGCTGTGGGGCACCTTCCAGGCGCCGCATGTGGTGCGCACGGTGGCGGCGATCCTGTCCGGCATTCCCGAGCACAAGATCCATGTCATCGCGCCGGATATCGGCGGCGGCTTCGGCAACAAGGTCGGCGTGTACCCAGGCTATGTCTGCTCGGTCGTCGCCTCCATCGTCACCGGCAGGCCGGTGAAATGGGTGGAGGACCGGATCGAGAACCTCTCCACCACGGCGTTTGCCCGCGACTACCACATGACCACGGAGATTGCGGCGACGAAGGCCGGCAGGGTCACCGGCTTGCGTGTCCATGTCCTGGCCGACCACGGCGCCTTCGATGCCTGCGCCGACCCGTCGAAATGGCCCGCCGGATTCTTCAATATCGTCACCGGCTCCTATGACTTCCCGACCGCGCATTGCGTGGTGGACGGCGTCTACACCAACAAGGCCCCGGGCGGTGTCGCGTATCGCTGCTCCTTCCGGGTGACCGAGGCGGCCTACTGCATCGAGCGCGGCATGGACATCCTCGCGCAGAAGCTCGGGATGGACGCCGCCGAGCTGCGGCTCAAGAATTTCGTCCGCCGTGAGCAGTTTCCGTACCAGTCGGCGCTGGGCTGGGAATATGATTCCGGCGACTATCACACCGCCCTGCGGCAGGCGATGGAGAAGATCGGCTATGCGGAACTGCGGGCCGAGCAGAAAGCGAGGCAGGATGCCTTCAGGCGCGGCGAGACGCGCGAACTGATGGGCATCGGCGTGTCGTTTTTCACCGAGATCGTCGGCGCCGGGCCTTCGAAGAACTGCGACATTCTCGGCATCGCGATGTTCGATTCCTGCGAGATCCGGATCCATCCCACCGGGGCGGCCATCGCCCGGATGGGAACGAAAAGCCAGGGCCAGGGTCACGAGACGACCTATGCGCAGATCATCGCCACCGAAATCGGCATCCCCGCCGATGACATCATGGTGGAGGAAGGCAATACCGACACCGCGCCCTATGGCCTGGGCACCTACGGCTCACGCTCGACGCCGGTCGCCGGTGCTGCCATCGCCACCGCGGCGCGCAAGATCAAGGCCAAGGCACAGATGATCGCCGCCTATCTGCTGGAGGTCCATCACGACGATGTGGAATTCGACATCGACCGGTTCCGCATCAAGGGCCTGCCGGAGAAGTTCAAGACGATGAAGGAAGTGGCCTGGGCAGCCTACAACGCGGTACCGCCGGGGCTGGAGCCGGGGCTGGAAGCGGTCAGCTACTATGATCCGCCGAACATGACCTATCCGTTCGGCGCCTATATCTGTGTCATGGACATCGACGTCGATACCGGGGTGGCGACGACCCGCCGGTTCTATGCGCTCGATGATTGCGGCACCCGCATCAATCCGCTGATCATCGAGGGCCAGGTCCATGGCGGGCTGACCGAGGCGTTCGCCATCGCGATGGGCCAGGAGATCGCCTACGACGAGATCGGCAACGTCAAAGGCGCGTCCTTGATGGATTTCTTCCTGCCGACGGCGGTGGAGACGCCGAAATGGGAGACGGATTTCACCGTCACCCCCTCGCCACATCATCCGATCGGTGCCAAAGGCGTGGGTGAAAGCCCGAATGTCGGCGGCGTTCCCGCGTTCTCCAATGCGGTGAACGATGCGTTGGCCTTCCTCGGCAACATTCATATCCAGATGCCGCACGACGCCTGGCGCGTCTGGCAGGCGGCGCAGTCTCTGGGGGTGTGAGCTCCTGCCCCCCTCCCCCGGCGGGAGGGGGGACCATTCTTCGGAGACGTCATGGCATTCACGCGCGACGACATCGCGGCCAGGCTGGAAGGCGCCGGCTACATCGCCGATCGCGATCTGGCGACCGCGCTGCTGCTGATGGACATGTTGCGCCGGCCGCTGCTGATCGAAGGCGAAGCCGGCGTCGGCAAGACCGAGGTCGCCAAGGCGCTCGCCGACATCCACGCCACCAATCTGATCCGCCTGCAATGCTACGAGGGGCTGGACCAGGCGGCCGCGCTGTATGAATGGAACTATCAGCGCCAGCTCCTAGCGATCAAGGCGCGCGAAGGCGGCGACCCCGAAGCGATCGAGGCGGAGATCTTCTCCGAGCGGTTCCTGCTCGCCCGCCCCCTGCTCGCCGCGATCCGCCAGGACATCGCGCCGGTCCTTCTGATCGACGAGATCTACCGCGCCGACGAGGAATTCGAGGCGTTCCTGCTCGAGCTGCTCTCCGACTTCCAGGTCTCGGTCCCCGAGCTCGGCACCATCGCCGCGCGAGCCATCCCGCGGGTGGTGCTGACCTCCAACGGCACGCGCGAATTGTCGGATGCGCTGCGGCGGCGCTGCCTGTACCACCATCTCGAGTACCCGACGCAGGAGCGTGAACTGCGCATCATCCTGGCGCGGGTGCCCGGCATTTCCATCGCCCTGGCGCGGCAGGTGGCCGGTATGATCGCCGCGCTGCGGCGCGAGGAGCTGGCGAAGATCCCCGGTGTGGCGGAGACGCTGGACTGGGCGCGGGCGCTGCTCGGCCTTGGCGTGACCGATATCGGCGAGGATCCCGTTTCGGCCTACGACACGCTCACCTGCGTGCTGAAGACCCAGGAGGACCGCGCCCGGATCAGCCGCGAGGTGACCGATAGGATGGTGGCCCAGGTGGCGTGATGGATGCGGGCGCACAGATGCTGGGGCGGCTTTCCGGCTTCGCCACGACGCTGCGTGACAATGGCTTTTCGATCGGCCTCGCCGAGGCTGCCGATGCAGCGCGCGTGCTGGCGTCGCCTCTGGCCGCGCGCCCGGCGCTGCTGGGCCAGGCGCTGCGCGCGCTGTTCTGCGCCGATCGGCAGGAATGGCAGAAATTCGATGACATCTTTGCGGCCTACTGGCTCGCGCGTGGCATCAGGCGGGTCAGGACACTCTCGGGCGCTGCACCGAAGCAGGGGCCGCGCACGCTGCGCCAGCTGGCCGCAGCCGGCGCGCCGCAGGGCGAACCGGAGGCGCGGCAGGCGCCGCAGCGGCACGGCGAGGACGGGGCGGCAAACCCGGCCGACCGGCGCGGCCGCCGCGAAGGAGCGAGTGCCGCACAGACGCTGGAGCGTATGGATTTCCGCCACATCGCCGATCCTGCTTCCCTCGCCGAGGCGCACGCCGCCGCCGCCAGGCTTGCCGCCGTGCTGCGCACCCGGCTCGCGCGGCGCCAACGCAGGGCGAGCTCCGGCCGGCGCATCGACATCCGGCGCAGCATTCGCGCGAGCATCCCCCATGGCGGCACGCCGCTCGAGCTGGTGTGGCGGCGGCGGCGGCAACGGCCGTTGAAGCTTGTCGTGCTGCTCGATGCCTCGGGGTCGATGAGCCTCTATACCGCCGTGTTCACCCGCTTCATCCATGGCGTGATGCACGGGTTCGGCCAGGCCGACGCCTTCCTGTTCCACACCCGGCTGGTGCAGGTTTCCGCAGCGCTGCGCGACGGCGATCCGCAGCGCGCCATCGAGCGCCTGTCGCTGCTTGCCGAGGGCGTCGGCGGCGGCACCCGCATCGGTGCCTGCCTGGCGCAGTTCGTTCGCTGGCACGCTCGCCGCAGCCTCACCTCGCGCAGCGTGCTGATGATCATCTCGGACGGCTACGATACCGGCGCGCCGGGTGCACTCGGCGCGGCGATGGCAGCCCTGCGCAAGCGCTGCCGGCGCATCGTCTGGCTCAATCCGATGCTGGGCTGGAAAGGCTACGAGCCGGTGGCGCGCGGCATGGCCGAGGCATTGCCGTTCGTCGATCTGTTCGCCCCGGCGCATACGCTGGAGAGCCTGCAGCGCCTGGAACCCTGGTTTGCCAGGCTGTGAGGACATCATGACCGGTCCAGGCTGCGACATTCTGGATATCGTCCAGGACCTGCGCGCGCGCGGCGAGGCGTTTGCCCTGGCAACCGTGGTCCGCACGGTCGCTGCCACCGCGGCGAAGGCTGGCGCAAAGGCGGTGATCCGCGCCGACGGCTCGATCTCGGTTGGCTGGATCGGCGGCGGCTGCGCCCGTGCGGCGGTGCTGAAGGCCGCACGCGACGCCCTGGCGGACGGGCAGGCGCGGCTCGTCTCGGTGCAGCCGATGGATGTTCTGGCCGAGCGGGGACTGCGCCATGGCGATGATCGTGACGGGATCAAATTCGCCCGCAACATGTGCCCGAGCCAAGGCACGATGGACGTGTTCGTGGAACCGATGCTGCCGCGCCCGGGCGTGCTGGTCTGTGGCGCCAGCCCGGTTGGCGTGGCGGTAGCCGAGCTTGCCGCGCGCTTCGGCTTTGCGGTCATCGTCGCCGCCCCGCAGGCCGAGCATGACCGGTTCGCCGGCGTGGACGCGTTTGTGGACGGCTTCGAGATCTCTACTCTGGCAGCGCCGGTGCAGTTCGCCGTGGTCGCCACCCAGGGCCGCGGCGACGAGGCGGCGCTGGCGGCGGTGGTGAACGCAGTGACCGGCTATATCGCCTTCGTTGGCTCGCACCGCAAGGCGGCATCGCTGCGCCAGGCACTTGCCGGCATTGGTCTCGATCCGGTGCGGCTGGCCGGCGTGCGCGCGCCTGCGGGGCTCGATATCGGCGCCGTCACGCCGGAGGAAATCGCGCTGTCGATCGTGGCCGAGATGGTGGAGGTGCGCCGGCGCGGCCAGACGGTGCTGCGGCGCTAGGCCGCGCGGGCGATTGGCGGATGGGGTGGGATTCGAACCCACGGCGGACTTGCGCCCGCGGCGGTTTTCAAGACCGCTGCCTTAAACCGCTCGGCCACCCATCCCCCCCCCGCCGGCAGAGCTTTACCCTGCCAACGAACCCGGCACCCGTCGGTCTGACCTCTCTCCCGGGTCCTTTATCCTGTCCCTTGCACCTTCGGTCATCAAGGGTGTCAATCCGGGAGGATACCATGAATCGCCGCTCTTTCCTGGCCGCAACTGCGGCCACCGTAACCACGGCTGCGCTCAGCGCTGCCGAGGCCGCAACTGTTCCGCCCATGGGCGAGACGGGCGTGCCGCTGGTGCCAACGGGGGATCTGCTGCTGCCGCTCGGCCCGCTGCAGGGCTCACGCTATCCCGATCCGCATATCGAATCCCTCGACAAGCGCTTCAGGGGCAGCCCCGGCACCGGCTCGGTAGAGCGCGTTGCCACCGGCATGCGCTGGTGTGAAGGCCCGGCCTATTTCCGCGCCGGCCGCTATCTGATCTTCAGCGACATCCCCAACAACCGCATGATGCGTCTGGACGAGAACGACAACCATCTGAGCGTGTTCCGCCAGCCCTCCAACAACTCGAACGGCAACACGGTCGATCGCCAGGGCCGGCTGGTCACCTGCGAGCATGCCGGGCGGCGGGTCACCCGCACCGAGCTCGATGGCACCATCACCATCATCGCCGACCACTACAACGGCAAGCGGTTCAATTCCCCGAACGACGTCGTGGTGGCCTCCAACGGATCGATCTGGTTCTCGGACCCGAGCTACGGCATCGGCGGCAACTACGAAGGCCTCAAGGCCGAGCAGGAGCAGGCGACCCATAACGTCTACCGGGTCGATCCGCAGACTGGCGATGTCAAGATGATCATCGACGACTTCGTCCAGCCCAACGGCCTCTGCTTCTCGCCCGATGAGAAGAAGCTCTACATCATCGACAGCGGCATCACCCATGGCGGCCCCGCCCATATCCGGGTGTTCGACGTCGACATCGACAGCGGCAAGCTCAGCAACGGCAAGATCTTCGCCGAGGGTTTCGCGCCCGGCTTCACCGATGGCATGCGCTGCGACATCGAAGGCAACGTCTGGTGCAGCATGGGCTGGGCCGACCCGAAGGAAGACGGCGTGCGCTGCTACAGCCCGGGCGGGGATCTGCTGGGCAAAATCCACGTCCCCGAAACGGTTGCCAATCTGACCTTCGGCGGCCTGATGAAGAACCGGCTGTATATCTGTGGCAGCTCGTCGGTCTATGCCTGCTACGTCAACACCCAGGGCGCCGCGGTTCCCTGATCACCCGCCCTCTCCCGCCGGGCCGACCTGCCCTGCGGGCTTCGCCTGCGGCGCCGGGCCGGGCCGCGCGGCAGAACCCGCCGCGCCACCAGGCGAGGCTGCAGCCGGCTTCTGGCCCGACGCAGCCGCACCACCGCCCGCCACGCCGCTCCCCGCCACGCCAGCGCCCGTCGCGCCAGCGCCTGCCACGCCGCCCCCCGTCG
>DAICZL010000383.1 GCA_027311165.1 bacterium | reverse complement strand
CGACGGGGGTCTCCATTCATTGGGCATGGCGGCGGAGCCCTTTGGCTTTGCCTTAACCTCGTACCCTTGGCGCAGGGCGAGGCCCGCCCGTTAGCTTGGCATTCATCTTGCTAAACTACGCTTTGAGCTTGCGCTGGGCCGTTGGTCCTGCCACGATTTGTGCACTGCAACAAAACTCACCCGCCTGCAAGGGTGACCTGCTTCACTGAGGAACGACAGCTCCGGGCTGAGGGTGCCTATCCCACGGACCGGTCGCGGCGACCGCGAACGCCTTTCGGGTGGAGTGTCAGCCATGATCCAGCTTGTTGTCGTCTACTGCATGATCGCCAATACCAGTGTGTGCACGGAAACCCGGCCAGTGTTCGAGGACGAGCTTTCGCTGGTCTCCTGCATGATGACCGGACAGATGACCGCCAGCGAATATGTCCGCGAGCATCCGCTATGGCAGCTCTCGGGCTGGCGGTGCGAGGTCAATGTGCCGCAGCAGGCCAGGCTGTAGCCGCGGACCGGAACCGCCCGCGGGGCCGCCGGCTCAGCGGCCGACGAAGCGCGGCGGGCGCTTCTCCATGAAGGCGGTGCGGCCCTCGCGATAGTCCAGGCTGTCGAAGCAGGCGGCCACGGCTTGGCCCACCGCCTCGGGGTCGCGCTCGGAGGAGTCCCTGATCGCCTCGGCCACCGCGAGCTTGCCCGCCCGCAGCGACAGCGGCGCGTTGTCGGCGATGGCGCGGGCCAGATCCACCACCACGTCGGACAGATCGGCGTCCGGGACGACGCGATTGACCAGCCCGATCCGGCTTGCCTCCTCCGCGTCGATCCGTGCCCCGGTATAGAGCAGCATCCGGGCATGGGCGGGCCCGACCAGCGCCACCAGCTGGCGCACCATGTCGAAGCCATAGGCGATGCCGAGCCGCGCCGCCGGAATGCCGAAGGTGCTGTCTGCGGCGGCGATGCGCAGATCGGCCTGCATGGCGATGCCGAGCCCCCCGCCCAGGCAGAACCCGCGGATGCGCGCGATCACCGGCTTCGCGAAGCCCGCCAGCCGGCTCCGCCCGGCGCTGGTCACCCGGTCATAGTCCAGCTGGGCCGAGGCATCGGCCCGGTTCTGACCAAACTGGCTGATATCGGCGCCCGAGACGAAGGCCTTGTGTCCCGCCCCCGTCAGCACCACCACCCGCACCGAATGGTCGGCGGCGAACAGATCCAGGATCTCGCTCAGACCATGCCACATCTCGACCGACATCGCATTGTGCTTGGCCGGCTGGTTGAAGGTGATCAGCCCCACCCCGTCCTCGGCCTCGGCCAGCATCTTGCCGTCCGCGAACTGCCTCATGCCACCGCCCCCTTCTGCCGCAACGCCGCGATCTCTTCGGGCGCATAGCCGAGTTCGGCCAGCACCGCATCCGTATCCGCCCCGGCCTCCGGCGCCGGCGTGCGGATGTCCCTGGGCACGTCCGAGAGGGTGAGCGCCGAGGCCACCAGGGAGATCTCGCCGAGCACCGGATGGGCGACCGGGCGGGCCAGGCCGAGATGGCGCACCTGCGGATCGGCGAATACCTGGTCGATCCGGTTGATCGGCCCGCAGGGGATCCCCGCCGCCTCGAAAATCTCGATCCAGTGCGCCATCGGGTATTCGCGGGTGACCGCGGCGATGGCGGCGTTCACCCCCGCCCGGTCGGCGCTGCGGCCCTTCTGGGTCTGCCAGTCCGTCCGCTCGGCCCATTCCGGATGGCCGATCGCCACACAGAAGCGGCCCCATTGGCGCCCCGAGCTGGCGGCCAGGTTGATCATCCCGTCGGAGGCCGGAAACACGCCGGTGGGAATGCCGGTGGGATGGTCGTTGCCGGCCTGGCCGGCGACCTCGCCCGCCATCAGCCAGCGGGTCGCCTGGAAATCCAGCATGAACACCTGGGCTTCGAGCAGGCTGGTCTGCACCCAGCGTCCCTGGCCGGTGCGGGTGCGGTCGAACAGCGCCATCATGATCCCGAGCGCCAGCAGGTTGCCCGCGGTCAGGTCGGCGATGGGGATGCCGACCCGCACCGGCCCCTGGCCCGGCAGGCCGGTGATCGACATCAGCCCGCCCATGCCCTGGGCGATCTGATCCACCCCGGCGCGTGCCGCATAGGGCCCATCCTGACCGAAACCGCTGATGCTGCCATAGACGATCCCCGGATTGACCGCCCGCAGATCGTCATAGCCGATGCGCAGCCGGTGCTTCACCGGGGCGCGCATGTTCTCCACCACCACATCCGCTCGGGCCGCCAGGCGCAGGAAGGCGGCGTGGCCGTCCGGCGATTTCAGATCGATCCGCATCGCCCGCTTGTTGCGGTGCAGGTTCTGGAAATCGAAGCCGTGGCGGGCGCCGCTGATCTCCTCCCCGCCGGTCTCGGGCGGCTCGATGCGGATCACCGAGGCCCCCCAGTCCGCCAGATGGCGCACGCAGGTCGGCCCGGCGCGGGCCAGCGTGAGATCGAGAACGCGCAACCCCGAGAGCGGCAATCCGGCCGCCGAATCCGTGCTATCCGCCGGCGCTGTCATGGCATCCCTCCGCCTGTCGGGCCTCCGCCTGTCGGGCGATACTCGGCCGCCGCCTGCGGGGGCTCAAGACCCGCCGTCGCGGCTGGCGGCGAGCCAGCCCGGCGGGGAGGGAATGGTCGGAGTGAGAGGATTCGAACCTCCGGCCCCTGCGTCCCGAACACAGTGCTCTACCAGGCTGAGCTACACTCCGGTCAAGGCGCGGCGTATAGCGGTGTGCCCCCCGGCGCGCAAGCGGGTCGGGAGTGGGTGTCGGAAAGCAAGGCCAGGGCCCTGCCCTGGACCCGCCGGGGCCTTGGCCCCAGAC
>DAICZL010000382.1 GCA_027311165.1 bacterium | reverse complement strand
GCGCCACGACCAACTTGCCGCCGACACCAGCTGGGGCAATGCGGGGATGATCGCGCCGGGGCACTCCTTCGTGTGGTCCTCGCCCAAGGCGCCGTGGATCCTGCTGAAATCACTGTTCCGCACGAACCAGGCGTTGCGCTTCAAGCCCTCGCTCGATCCCCGGCTCTGGACCTGGTCGGCGGCGTTCCTGGCGCAGTGCACCGCCTCACGCGCGGCGGCGAACACGCTGCGCAAGCACCGGCTGGCGGTGTATTCCCAGCGCGTGCTGCACGAGACCCTTGCCGCCGAGGCTTTGGACTATGACCGCAACGACCGGGGCATCCTGTATTTCTACCGCAGCCAGGAAACGCTGGATCGCGGCGTGGCGCATATGCGGATCCTGGAGGAAGACGGCCAGGAGATCCGCCTGCTGGACCGCGCCGGCGTGCTGGCGCTGGAGCCGGCGCTGCAGGCCGGCGGCGCGGCCATCGCCGGTGGCATCTACTGCCCGACCGACGAGACCGGCGATTGCAGCCGCTTCACCCGCGCGCTGGCCGCGATCTGCCTCGCGCGCGGGCTGCAACTGCATGCCGGCACCGCGATCGATGCGATCGAGACCGAAGGTGACCGGGTGGTTTGCGTGCGGGCCGGCGGGGCGCGGTTCGTCGCGGACGCCTATGTGCTGGCGCTGGGCAATCAGAGTCCGATCCTGGCGCGGCGGATCGGGCTCGATCTGCCAGTCTACCCGATCAAGGGCTATTCGCTGACGATCCCCATCGGCAATCATCGCGCGGCGCCCGGCATCGGGTCGGTGGACGAGGACAATCTGGTGGCGATCTCGCGCATGGGCGATCGGGTGCGGGTGACGGCGACGGCGGAATTCGCCGGCTATGACGTCTCGCACAAGCCGGCGGATTTCGCCTTCATGAAGGGCGTGGCGGAGGGGCTGTATCCGGACGGGGCGGATTACGGCCGGGCCGAGATGTGGGCGGGGCTGCGGCCGATGACGCCGGACAATCTGCCGCTGTTCGGGCGGCGGAAATACGCGAATCTCTGGCTGAACACCGGGCACGGCCATATCGGCTGGTCCATGTCGCACGGCTCGGCGCGGATCACCGCGGATCTGATCGGCGGACGGACGCCGGCGGTGGCAGGATAAGGCGAGGCCAGGGGTTCTGCCTCCTTGGTCCCCCGGGGACCCCGCCGGGGCCGATTCCCTGGGGGATGCCCCCAGGGAATGCCGGCACCCACGGGGCCCGGGGGGATCGCCGCTTCCTGGCGGGGTCCCCACTGGGCCCTGGTGGGCCGAGCCCGTGGCCTCGCCGTCTACACCCTCGCGCTGGGCCGGGCGCTGACCGCCTCATACCAGCGTTGCAGATGCGGGCAGTCGGCGGGGATGGTCACATCCGACCATTTGGCGAAATCCACGCCGCATAGGGTGGTGGCATCGGCCACGGTGAAGCGCGATCCGGCGACGAATTCGTTGTCGGCGAGCTGCGCGTCGAACTTGCGGAAGAATCGGTCGAGCCTGGCGCGGGCGCGGTCGCGCAGTTCCGGGATGCGCGGCACCGGCTCGGCCGAGCCGGGCAGGCCGCGGGCGGCGAATGCGTCGTGCGTGTTACGGAACAGTTCCGAAGCCGCGAGCATGCCCTCCTCGTTCGCCCGCTTCTCCCACATCTCCACGATCGCCTTGTCGCGGGCATCGGTGCCCATCAGCGGCGGCTCGGGGTGGAGTTCCTCGAAATACCGGCAGATCGCCATGGCCTCGCCGATGCAGGTGCCGTCATCGAGTTCCAGCATCGGCACCATCGCGTGGGGATATTTTTCCCGATACCAGGGGGCCAGGGTCAGGTCGGGCTGGCCGACCTCCACATAGGTGACCGGGATCCCTTTCTCGGCGAGGTAGATGTGCAGCCGGCGCGGATTTGGCGCGATGTGCCAGTCATAGATCTGCATGACCCTGTTTCCCCCCTGCCGGCGACGTTTTGCGCGCGGCTGTTTCTTGGCGTGCGGCGGTGCCTTGCAGGGCACGAACCGGCGGCGCGATGGTATCGCGTTGGCGGAGGCGGGTAAACGCAAGTTCAGTAGGCAATTGCCTATTTTTTCGGCCTTCCAAGGCGGGATGAGCGGCATTTTCGCCGGTATTCCGGGCGTTTCATCCTGGCACGTCGTATGCTTCTGAACTGTCCCAATCCGGGATCAACGCAACGAGCGGGGAAATTGTATCGAATGTGCGACAATATCGCCTGCGCCGCCATCGCGCCGCCTGCCGCCGCCCTCTCCCGCCGTTCGTTGCTGCGTGCCACGGCCGCGGCCGGCATCACCATCGCGGTCGGCCCCGGCCTGTGCGCCAGCCCGGCGCTGGCCGGGGAGAGCACGATCAAATCCACCCATGGCAGCGGCTTCTGCAACCTGAATTTCTTCCTCGCCAGCGCGATGCAGCTGGGCAAGGAGGACGGCCTGACCATGGATTTCGTGCTCACCCCGACCTTCTCCGACCAGGTGACCTTTCTCGGCACCGGCCAGGTCGATGCCGGGCTGATGCCCTATACCAGCTTCATCGCGCTGTACGACGCCGGCGCGCCGGTGAAGATCGTGGCCGGCGGCGGCATCGAGGGCTGCGTGATCGTCGCCCAGCCCGGGCTCGACAGCCCGGAAAAGCTCAGGGGCAAGACCCTGGGCACCTTCCAGCTCGATACGCTGGAGGTGCTGCCCTATGACTGGCTGAAGAAGCACGGCATTCCGTTCAAGGACGTGACGGTGCGCTACATGGGCTCCACGCCCGAGGCGGTGGAGGCGTTCAAGGCCGGCGCGCTCGACTGGATCTGCACGATCGAGCCCTATGGCACCGCCCTGGTCAACGACGTGAAGGGCGCGGTGAAGCTGTCGGACGGGACCGACATCTATGGCTCCGGCTACACGGACTGCGTGCTGGCGGTGCGCTCGGATCTGATCACCCAGAACCCCGCCGGGCTGAAGGCGATGATCAAGGCGATGATGAAGGCGCAGTACATCGCCGAGACCGAGGAGCAGAAGGCGCTCGATATCCTGGTCGGGCCCTTCTACAAGACCAGCATGGAAAATGCCCGGCTGGCGCATGGCAAGCAGCCTTCGGTGGTCGATGCCCGCAACCAGACCCAGTTCATCCTCGACCGCACCGACAGCCTGGTGGAGATGGGCTACATCAAGAAGAAGCCCGGCCGCGATTCGATCGACTGGACGCTGCTGGAAGCGGTGATCGCCGAGAACCCCGAGATGTACGGCAAGCTGAAATACAAGTCCGCAGCCTGAGCGGCGGCCCATGGCGGGAGAGGCGACATCGCTGCCGGGAGCCTTGCCGCAGGCGCGTCTGCCCGCGCTGCCGCCGGCGCTGCTGGCGGCACTCGGGCGGGTGTTCTGGACGCTGGTCTCCGTCGGGCTGTTCGCAGGGCTCTGGGAAATCCTGTGGGCGCTCGGCCTGGCCGATGCCCGGCTGCTGCCGCCGCCGCATATCTTCCTTGGCCACTTCGTCGAGCAGATGAAGTATTTCAACACCGCCCAGCGCTGGCTGGTCGGCGTCTCGGCCAGCGCCGGGCCCAGCCCGGCGATGGCGGTGGTCTATACCGTGCTCGCGTCCACCATGCGGGTGCTGGCGGGGCTCGCGCTCGCTTCCGTGGTCTCGCTCAGCCTGGGCATCGCGATCCGCTATTTCGCGCTGGTCGAGAAGCTGACGCTGCCGACCGTAACGCTGCTCGCACCGGTCTCGCCGATCGCCTGGCTGCCGGTCGCGATCTTCCTGTTCGGCATCGGCGACCGCCCGGCGATCTTCATGGTGTTCATCGCCCTGCTGTTCACCATGACGCTGTCCACCATCACCCAGATCGACGGGGTGAACCGCAACTTCATCCATGTCGCCCGCACCATGGGCGCGAGCAAGCGGCAGATCTATGCGCGCGTGATCATCCCGGCGATCCTGCCGGGGCTGCTGGTGGTGCTGCGGCTCAACCTGTTCGGCGCCTGGATGGTGGTGCTGGTGGCCGAGGCGACCGGCGTCGGCTACGGGCTCGGCCAGGTGATCATGCTGGCGCGCAACACCTTCAATCCCTCGCTGGTGTTCTTCACCATCACGCTGATCGGCCTGCTCGGGTTCTCGCTCGATTTCCTGCTGCGCCAGGCGCAGCGGCGGATCCTCTACTGGGTGCCGCCCAGCGCCGGCATCCTGCGCGGGCTGTGAGATGATCGCGCCGTTCTCCTCGCGTGATGCCGTGGTCTGCCGGGACCTGGGCAAGACCTGGTCCTCCGGCACCGCGCGCGCGCATGAGGCGCTGCGCGGCATCGATCTCGACATCATCCCGGGCGAATTCGTGGTGCTGCTCGGCCCGTCGGGCTGCGGCAAGAGCACGCTCCTGTATCTGATCGCCGGGCTGGAGCCCGCGTCGGGCGGGGAGATCTGGTCCCATGGCGAACGGGTCGAGGCGCCCTCGCCGCAGCGCAGCCTGATCTTTCAGGAGACCTCGCTGTTTCCCTGGCTCAGCGTCTGGCAGAACGTCGCCTTCGGCCTGTCGATCCGTGGCGATCCGCCCTCCTCGCGGCGGGATGCGGCTGAAGCTGCGCTCGCCCGCGTCGGCCTGCGCGAGGCCGCCGACAAGCGCCCGGACGAACTCTCCGGCGGCATGCGCCAGAGGGTGGCGGTGGCGCGCGCCCTGGCGATGCGCCCCAAGGTGCTGCTGATGGACGAGCCGTTCGCCGCGCTCGATGTGCAGACACGGGCGAAAATGCAGGATTTCCTGCTCGATGTCTGGCGGGATTCCGGCGCATCCGTGCTGTTCGTGACCCATTCGATCGACGAGGCGGTGGCGCTCGCCGACCGGGTGGTGGTGTTCACCGCCCGGCCCGGCCGTATCAAGACGATCCTGCCGATCACACTGCCCCGGCCGCGCGATCCGTTCGCGCCGGCGGCCGAGGCGCTGCGCCGCCAGCTGACCCTGCAGCTGCGC
>DAICZL010000378.1 GCA_027311165.1 bacterium | reverse complement strand
GGGTGATCGCATTCTCATCACCCTCGGCGATCAGCACCGCGGGGCCGAGCGGCACCGCGCCGGTGCCCAGCCGGGCCGTGCCGGAGGCGATCTGCAATTGCAGCCTGGCATGGCGCAGGGCGAAGCGGGGACCGAGTTCGGCCGTGACCTCGCCCTCGACCGGCGCGGCCAGGGCGGCGAGGGGGGCGAGCACCGGGGCGGAGGCGGCGAGCGCCGCCGGGTCGACCGGGCTCAGCCGCACCTGCACCTGGCTCGACCCTTCGGGGCCGAGCGCCGCGCTGGCGGTCAGGCGCGCGGTCTGTCCGCCCAGCGCCAGGGACAGGCTGGCATGGCCCTCCACCCCGCCCTGCAGGCGGCGGGTGAGGTCGATCGTCGCGCCCTCGATCCGCCAGACGGCGCCGAGCGCGCGGTCATCGATCAGGATCGCGGCGCTGCTGATCCGCAGCCGGCGCAACTGGCTGAAACGCCCGAGCCAGCCGGCGCCGTGGTCGTTCTGGCGGGGCCGGCCGAGCTCGTCCAGCAGAGCCGCGACCGCGGCGGCCTCGTCCTGCCGCGCGGGCGCGGCATCGCCCGCGGTTCCGCCCGGTGCTGCGCCGGCAGCCTTGCCCGGCGCGACGGCCGGACCGGGCGCGTCGGCGCCGGCGAGATCGAGCGCGAGCGCCCCGCCGGGTTCGCGGCGGACGGCGATCGCGGGATGCGCGATCTCGATCGCCCGCGGCACGATGCGCCCGAGCAGCAGGGCCCTGAAGGAGACCGAGACCGCGACCTCCGGCAGATCGAGCCGCTTCGCCCCGTCCGGCCCGGTCGCGACCACCCTGGTCAGGCGCAGGTCGAGCGGCCGGTCGACGCCCTGCTGAAACCCCTCCCAGGCGAGACCGGCCGTGCCGATCGCGAGCCGCGCCGGCGCGATCTCGGTATTGACCGAAGCCTCGATCCGGCGGGCCAGCCAGTCGAGGTCGATCGGCCGCTGGGCGAGCCGCCAGGCCAGCGCCGAGGCGGCCACCGCGGCGGCCACCACCAGCGCCACGGCGAGCCGGACCAGACGGTGCAGCCACCGGCCGCAGACACGCGCGACTTGACCCGATAGCCGCCTCATCGCCAGCCTGTCCGATGATGACCCGCGCCGGCTTCTCCCTGCCCAGCGCCTGGCCGACCGGCTCCGATACCGCGGCGGCGGAGCGGCTGGTCGAGCGTTTCGCCGCGCTGGGCCGGGCGGAGGCGCGGCTGGCCACGCGGCCGGGTCCGGCCGCGCTGCTGCGCGCGCTGGGAGCGTCGAGCCCCTATCTCGCGGATCTCGCGCTGCGGGAGGCGGGCGCGCTGCGCCGCCTGGTGATGAGCGGACCCGATGCGGTGGTGGCGCAGGCGCTGGCGGATCTGGCCGCGCTGTCGCCCGCCATCGCCCGGCCGCGCCTGGCCGGCGCGTTGCGCGTGGCCAAGCGGCGGGTGGCGCTGGCAACCGCGATCGCCGATCTGGGCGGGATCTGGCCGCTGCCGCGGATCACCGCCGCGCTGTCGGATCTGGCCGAGGCCGCGCTGAGCCTCGCGGTCGGGCATCTGCTGCTGGCGGCGCACGAGGCGGGGGCGCTGCGCCTGCCCGATCCCGCCAACCCGTCGCGCGGGAGCGGGCTCACGGTGCTGGGCATGGGCAAGCTCGGCGCGCGCGAGCTGAACTATTCGAGCGATATCGACCTCGTGCTGCTGTACGACCCCGACCCGTCCCTGTATAGCGCCCGGGCGGATTCCGAGGCGATGGGTTCGTGCTACGCCCGCATCGCCCGCGACCTGGTGGGGCTGATGCAGACCCGCGACGCCGATGGCTACGTGTTCCGCACCGATCTGCGCCTGCGCCCCGATCCGGCGGCGACCCAGCACGCGGTGTCGCTGCCGGCCGCCATCTCGTACTACGAGAGCATGGGCCAGAACTGGGAGCGGGCGGCGATGATCAAGGCCCGCCCGGTGGCCGGCGATCTGGCGCTGGGGGCCGAGTTCCTGGCCGAGATCCGCCCCTTCGTCTGGCGCCGGCATCTCGATTTCGCGGCGATCGCCGATATCCACGCCATGCGCCGGCGCATCGATGCCCATCGCGGCGGGGCACTGGCCGAGGCGTCCGACCCGGTCGCGCGGCTGCTGGGCCACGACCTGAAGCTGGGCGAGGGCGGCATCCGCGAGATCGAGTTCCTGGCCCAGACCCTGCAACTGATCTGGGGCGGGCGCGATCCGGCGCTGCGGGTGCCGGCGACCGAGGCGGCGCTGCGTGGCCTGGCCCGCGCCGGGCATCTGCCGGTGCGCGCCGCGTCCGACCTGATCCGCTGCTATCGCTTCCTGCGCCGCGCCGAGCACCGGCTGCAGATGGTCGCCGATCGGCAGACCCATGCCCTGCCCCCGACCGAGGCAGGCTTCGCAGCCTTCGCCGCCTTCATGGGCGCGGCCGATCCGGCCGGCTTCGCCCGGCTGATATTGTCCCATCTGCAGCTCGTGCGTGCTCGCTATGCCGAGCTGTTCGAGCCCCTGCCGCCACCGCAGGGCGATGCCGAGTCGCTGGATTTCCGCGGCCATGGCGACCCGCCGGCAAGCACGATCGCTGCCCTCGGCGCACTCGGCTATGCCCATCCGGCGGCGGTGGTGGCGACGGTGCGCGCCTGGCAGTCCGGACGGCCACGGGCGCTGCGATCGCAGCGGGCGCGCGAACTGATGGACGAGATGCTGCCGCAGGTGCTGGCCACGCTGGCCGCCCAGCCGCAGCCGGATACGGTGCTCGCGCGCTTCGATACGCTGATCTCTCGCCTGCCGACCGGGGTGCAGCCGCTGTCGCTGTTCCAACGCAACCCCGGCCTGCTGGATCGGGTGGTGGCGGTGCTGGGCGCGGCACCGCCCCTGGCCGAGCACCTGGCGCGCCACCCCTCGGCGCTGGAGGGGTTGCTGGCCCCGGCCGAAACCGCGAGGCCGGTCCGGCTGCTGGGCCCGCTGCTGCGCGATGCGCGGCTGCTGGAGGAGGCGATCGCGATCGTGCGGCGCGGAGTGCGCGAGGAGGATTTCGCGATCGCGGTGGCGACCCTGGAAGGCCGGCTGGACGCCGATGCCGCCGGCCTGCGGCGCAGCGCCCTGGCCGATGCCGCAATGGCCGCGCTGCTGCCC
>DAICZL010000390.1 GCA_027311165.1 bacterium | reverse complement strand
CCCGGGGCCGTGCCGGCGGCCAGCGTCGCAGTGCCGGCGGGACGGAACGGTTGGTTGGAGCCGATCGACATGTTCCTGCCCCCCGGTCAGCCGATATGCTCGATCATCACAGCGCGCTTGAACGCCGAGTTGGTCGCGGTTGGGATCGTCGTCGGATTGGTGGTCGTGTCGGTCGGCGCGCAATAGCCGCCGATCCAGTACCAGGACTGCGCGATGATCTGCTGCAGCCTGTCGATCGGCTCGCGCGTGACCATCGCCACTCCGTCCACCAGCGATACGATGCTATCTTTCGGCGCCACGTCGTCGGCGGCCATGCCGGCGAAATCGCCCTCGATCAGCGCCCCCTGGCCGCAGATGATCGGCCGGCGAATCAGCAGGCCAGGCTGCGTCGGATGTGCCTGCACGAAGGCTTCGGTAGTGGGGGCGAATCGCAGGCCGAGGAAGTCGTTGACCATCCCCTGGCGGAACACCTGGTTGGCGCTGGTCGCTCCGGTGAACAGGGTCCGGAAATCCGGATCGGCGAACAGCTGCCGAGCGGAGACGGGATCGAGATAGCAATTATACGCTCCCTCGATCTCAGGTACCGCGTTGGCGCGCAGCAGCGCCACGCAGTCGAGGAGCACCGCCATCGTCAGCGTATCGCCGGCCACCAGCTGCGTGGTGTTGGCCCGCCCGGATGGACGGGTGATCACACTGGCAGTTGCGGCGGTAACCGTGTTGGTCTGGGTTGCGTCGGCGACGATGACGTTTGCAGAGAAGCTCAGCACTCCCGAACTGCCGCCCGGCGTGGTGGAGACGTTGGTGGTATCCACCGCGGCGCCGACCAGCGTGTAGACATTGCTCCCCACCGTGACCAGCAATGGAGCCGATCCGCTGACCGGGGTCGGAACGCCATTGACGAAGCTGGTCTGGAAGCCACGCACATCGTCCACGGCCACGGCGGGGCCAGCCGCGCCCAGCGTCGTGCGCACCCTGGTATTGCCCCCGAAATACGCACTGAACAATGCGTTGCGTGCGATCTCGTCCAGGCTCCGTGCCGCCTGCTCGCCATTCACATACGCATTCTGCAGGAACTGGCTGGCGATGCCGACACGGCTGGTCACCATGTTCAGGTCGGTGGTGGCCGCATAGTGGTTGATGCTGAGCGTGTACTGCTCGACCCCCCAGTTCGTCGGGGTCAGGCCATTATCGAGGTTGGTGTTGGTCGCCGGCGCCAGCGGCGTGGTGACCGTCGGCTTGAGACCGGCGCGGGTCTTGGTCAGCGTCTCGCCGATGCCGACCGCGATCTCCTCGCGGTCGGCAATCATCCGATAGCCGAGCCGCGAACGCAGCGCCTGTTCGAACTCGCGCTCGAGAAAGCCCTGCTGGATGATCGGCTGCAGCGAGAGCGGGAAGTTGCTGATCGGCATGTGGGAAGGTCCCTTGTTCTAATGGCGGGATTTCAGAGGCAGCGATTGGCCCGGTTTGACCACTCCAACTGCACGACGTAGCCGCCGAGCTGCTTGGTCCTCCAGGCACAGATATCGCCGATCTCGCCATGGGCATTGTCGTACCAGCCCTGGCCCGGAACCGGATCGGTGATCGCCTCGCACAGCTCGTGCGAGCTGACCGAGGTGAGCGCGTCTTTCACCGTCAGGCCACCGAGGCAGCCTGCACAGGTCGGATACGGGATCACCGCATACAGGATCTGGCCACCGATATCGTTATGATAGCCGCAGAAGGCCTGGCACGAGGCGGCACCGCCCTGCACGATGCGCACGCCCGGCGGAGCATAGACGAAGTAGAGCGTGTTGGCGTTCGGCTTGGGGAAAGCGGGGTTGGAAGCAATCTCCTGCTCCAGCATCCGCTGGATCGCATGGTCGTGCGTGGTGGCCATCGGTGCCGGGCTGGTCAGGTTCACGCTGCCCACGCGCTTGCCGTGGCCAATGCGGTATTTCGACGTGCTGTACTCAGCGAGCTGGTCGATCAGCGGGCTGGTCAGCACGTAATCGAAAAATCCATTGAGCTGGCCAGCGAGCGCTTTCTGCGCACCGGTCCAGGCGGCACCCCAGAATACCGTAACCACCTCGACATCGGACAGCAACCGGCCTCCGCGATAGGTCAGATGGGGCGTGCCCATCTGGCCGAGCGGTACCTTCGGCTTCGCCTCCTCGGGACGGTGCAGCGCGTGCACGCGCATCGCGTCTAGATGATGTGGATGGGCAAATTCGGTATCGACGGCGTTGTCCACGATCAGTCCTCCAGTATGTCAATAAGAGATCAGAACGGTTTCAACGGCTCCGGCGGAGCAGTTCAGCACGCGCCGTGCGGTACTCCGCGTCCGTCATCTCGCGGGCCAGCTTCTGGCGCGGCGAATGCGCAGGTGGTGGCAGTGCTCCGGATGACGACGAGGCGACTGAGAACAGCCAGGGTTTGGCACGTTTGAGCTCGGCCATGATCTGGGCCGCACCCACCACATCGCCGCGCGCATCGAGGCGGACGCCGGCCAGGTCGACCAACTTGAGACCGTCGAGATCGACCATCCCGGCCCGCACTGCTTCGGCCTTCAGTTCGGCCCGCACCAGACGGGCGTCGGTCTCGCTGCGGGCGGCCTCCAACTGGCGCTCCAGCGCTTCGGCGCGGGCGCGAAGATCTTCCAGGGTCGCGCCGTCAGTCGGCTGCGCGCCGGCGGCGAAATCATCGGTCTCGTTCATACGGGCTCCGTGCTCTCTTGCTGGTCCGCGGCGATGCGGGCAAGTTCCGCCGGGACGTCTTCGATGTCGTAGGTGTCAGCGATCGACTTCACCGCAGTCTCGCGGCTGATCTGGCCGGCGGCGGCCAGTGTCGACAGTGTCTGCGCATCCTTCATCCGGTCGTCGGCGGTCGGCGCGTACCAGCGGGGCCATTTCAGCGTCAGGCGGACTGCGGGATCGAGCGGGGGGACGGGTTCGTCGAGGGCCTTCAGGCGATAGACCTGTGACGCACGCAGAACCATGCGCGCCAGGCCCAACAGAGCGCCTTCGCCGTAGCTGACCCGCAGATTGTCAGCGAGCCAGATCAGGCCCTGATTGAGCAGTTCGAGCGCCCGCCCCGACTGGGCGGCCGACAGACGATCGGCATTGACCCGATTGCCGTGCACGCTCTCCAGCGCGAGTTCGCGCAGTGCTCGGACGTAGTCGATGACTGCAGCGGATGCGGTTCCGCCGATCTCAAGAAGTTTGGCGTCGCCCTTCTCGCTCACCACCAGCGCATTGCCAGCACCCTTGACGATCTCGGTGTCGGAGGTCGCCGGCTCCTTGATCAGCAGTGTCGGATCACTGCTGTATTTCAGGCCACGCCCGGCCTGACTCAGCTGGTAGTCGATCTCGATTGAAGTTTCGATGGCGGCGCGAAAAGTCGAGGCGCCGTCATTGGCATCGCCGCTGGCCGACGGACCTGGCAGATTGCGGATCCAGACGATCGGAACGAATCCGAGACCATGGCGTACACTGCGCAGCGGATCCTCTTCGGGGTCGAGGGCATCGCCGACCGGCCAGGGCAGGAACCAGGTCTCTCCGCTGGCGTTCCAGCGCCGCATGAACCAGTAATCGAGCGCCGGATCGGGTATCTCGTAGCCGCTCGCCTCGAGAGTCGTTCCGGCGACCTTGTATCGCTCGGTGACACAGAGCAGCGTATCGGGAGCCTCCGGGTCCCAGCTCGGCGTAAGGAACATCGTGTCAAGCACACTGAAGAACACACGCCCGCGCAAAACGCGCATCAGCACGGCGACCGAGCCGATGGAGCCGCGGATTGCCGCCTCGGTCATGACCTGATTGAGCCGCGCTTCCTTCAGGACATCGCCGAGCATGCTGCGAGTTGCATGGTCGGTGCAGTCGATCGTCGGGAAATGCCCTTCGCTGAACAGCAGCGAGACGCTGTCCTCGACCACGACGCGACACAGGGCATAGCGCACCGAGGGGCGGCGGGCGCGCAGCGGAATATATTCGCCGCTCGCTCCACGCTCCTCATGGAACTGGTGGGGCAGAACATCATAGAGCGTGCCGTCGAGCACCCGGCGGAGGATGTCGAGCGCCCGCACGCGTGGCGGGTAGTCCGGATCGCGTGGGATCAGACTGCAGATCGTTTCAAACATGCGGACCCTGTCGGGAAATGGCGGCACCGCCCGGTCGGTGGGCACCGGCCGGGACATCAGTGGAGCAACGATGATGGCGGATGGCAGCCGGGACGGATCACTCCGACGGCTTGGTCGCCCTATCGGGGCATCAACGGGACATTGATCCGGCGCGAGCGCCCCGGCTCCTCGATCAACATGCCAAATGCACGCGAGAGCGCATCGACTTGATCGTCCTTTGCGCCATGCGGGAAGTCCCGCAGTTCCTCCAGGAATGGCAGATTCCACGGGCCACGTACCAGCACCAGATTGCCGGCATCGGCCTGGGCAGCTACTGGCAGGGCTCGTGTCTCCTTGGCACCGCTCTCCGGGGAGGCAATCACGTGGTAGCCGGCGAGAGCACGTACCAGCCAGGCGACCTGGGCCCGGCCCGCCTGGCCGGGGTCCTGGGGCAGCCCGATCGAGACCGAGACACCATCCTGGCTCGCCGTGTTGGCCATCGCCGCTTCCACATCATGGGGGCCACCGCGCAGGCGCACCACATCGAGCACGACGAACCGACCCGAGATCTCGCGCAGCAGCTTGACCCCCACCGTCCAGTCTGGATCACCGGTTCCCCCGGCTGTGGCGGCAAGGTCCCAGGCACGCACCGCGCGCCCAGGGGGAAAGGCCGGCGCCATCTCCAGCACCGCAATCCGGCTCACCCGGAACAGCGACCCCTCCAGCAAGCGGGGCGTCTGCTGGAACAGCGCGGACCAGACCCGCTCGCCCACGGCGGCGCGCTTGCGCGCCAGCGCCGCGGCATCCTCCCATTCCGGCCAGAGCGGCGCGCCGATCGGGCGGCCGAGCGGGTCGTCGGGTTCAGCCAGGGCCGGCAGTCGTATCACGCGCCATTCCGCCGGTTGCTGAGCGAGCAGCCGGCCACCAAGATCATCCGCATGCCAGCGGGTCATGATCAGAACGATGCGACCACGCGGCTTCAGCCGCGTGGTCAGGTCCGAACGGAACCAGTTCCACACGTGCTCACGCAGGCCGGGACTGTCGGCTTCCGCCTGCGACTTCACCGGATCGTCGATGATGGCAAGATCGGCGCGGCGGCCGGTGATCGGTCCGCGAACCCCGGTCGCGAAATATTCGCCCCGGGTCTTGTAGCCGGCATGAACGACCTGGAAGCGCGCCGCCGCGCGGCTGTCCTGCGCCAGACCGTAGCCGAGCCGCGGCCCGTGCTCGACAACCAGATTGCGCACGCTGCGGGCGAAGTGCTCGGCAAGTTCGCTGGTATGGCTCGCGGCGATCACGCTGCTGGTCGCATGCTGCGTGAACCACCAGGCGGGAAACAGGACGGAAGCGTAGGTAGACTTGGCCGATCCGGGTGGCATCAGCACCATCAGCCGGTCGATCTCGCCTCGGCTGAGCGCCTCAAGCTCGCTCAATAGCAGCAGGTGATGCGCCGCCGGGGTAAACCCGGCCAGCCGCGCCCAGTCAGCCAGGCTCGTCCTGATCGCCCGACGCCGGTCCCGCTCCCACTCCAAAGTCTGAGAGTCTTTCAGCGAGTTCGGCATCTGACAGACGTTCGGGCTCCAGCGTTGAAGATCCGGCCGGGCTGGATGCCAGCCGTGGATGCAGATAAGGCGCGGCGGCTCGGGCCAGCGTCGCGGCGCCTTCCCGGTCGCCGGCGGCCCATTTGTCACGCATCAGTTGCAGCAGGATGGCAAGCGGGGAGGGACCTTCAGGATCCGTCATGGCCTTCCTGGCAAAATCGACATGCGGCACCAAACAAAAACGGCGCGGGTCCCTCTGGACGCGCGCCGCCATCATGTGAGAATTCATACCCTAGTCTGGGGCATTTGGGCAAGGTTTTTTTCTTATGAAAAGCTATTTTTCCTATCGGCGGCAATTGCAGGTCGTGGCGGCCTTCGCCGGGCTCACCGCCTCGGCCTGCCAGACGACGCATACCCTGGTCATGGAGCAGACCCTGCCCTGGTATGGTTTCGAAGGACGCTGGGCGGGACCGGTCACACCGAAGGACCCGTCCTGCGGCGACGGCCATAAGGGCGTGATGAAGATCGCCGGGGAGAAATTCGTGTTCGACCCGTTCCAGAGCACGATCGTGCTGGCCGGCAGCTTCGATCCGCCGACCGGGCGTCTGGCCGGCCAGCTCGAACGTCCTGGTGCCGACAAGAAGCCCCTGACACTCAGCTTCAGCGGCCAGGCAAAGCGGGATGCGTCCAGCGTGGAGACCATCGAAGGGGAGCTCGTCTCCAGCCATTGCCACTGGGATATCAGGCTCATCCGTGGCTGACAGGGCGAGCAAGCCGGACGTTCCAGCACCGCGGCTTCTGCGCGCCGGGCAACAGCACCCCAGGAACAGCCCATTGCCCGCGGCCCTTCCTTGAGACCGGACCGCGTCCGCCGGCAGACCGGTCAGGCTCGCCCCCCTGCCAGCGCGGGCGGCTCATGCGGGCCGCTCCGCCCACCCGAGGCGATCGCGCGCCAGAGAGCACGATCAGCCCGACCGGAAGTGTTCCGCGTGCGGCTCAGAGCGCGACCGAACCGGTTTCAATCGGATGAATGGTCCGCTCGCGCTCTAACTTGTTGTTTTGAAGAGGAGTTTTATCGCGATTGAAGTCAACCCGATGCGATATGGCTCCAGGCACAACTGCAACCGAGCTAGGCCGCCACGTCCACCAGCACCACCTCGGACGCCTCCCCGGCGGTGAGGATGACCTCGTGCTCCGCCGACACGCTCACCCCGTCGCGAGTGGCGGCCGCCACGCCATTGACATCCAGACTGCCGGTGGCGGGTACCAGATACAGGACCCGACCCGGCACCAGGATGTGGCGAAACGTCTCGCCGGCCTTCAGGGTGCCGGCCATCACCACCGCATCGGCATAGAGCGGCAGCGCACCGGACGCGTTATCAGCCGGCCGGCCGCTCGCCAGAACCGCCAGGCCGCCGCCCTGCCGGGGAAAGCTGCGCATACCCCACCCGGGCTGCACGCCAAGCCGGTCGGGCTGGATCCAGATCTGGAACAGCCGGGTCGGACCGGCCTCCTTGTTATATTCGGCATGCACGATGCCGGTGCCAGCATGCATCACCTGCACGTCTCCGGCCTCGGTCCGGCCTTCATTGCCCAGACTGTCCTGATGGGTGATGGCGCCCTGCCGGACATAAGTGATGATCTCCATGTCACGATGCGGGTGGGGATCGAAGCCGGTACCGGGAGCGATCTCGTCATCGTTCCACACCCGCAGGCCACCCACGCCCATCCGTCGAGGATCGTGATAATGGCCAAAGCTGAAATGGTGGCGCGCATTGAGCCACTCATTGCGAAAGCGGCCGAGCTGGGCGAAGGGCTGAACGTCGATCATCGAGGGGTCGCTCCTCTATTCGTTCGATAACGAACTATCGGGCGGTAGATGGGTCGCCACAGCCGGGGCTGCAAGGGGCGAGACCCCAGCGCAGAGCGCGCCGGCTGCCGCCATGCCCAGTTTGCTCAGCGGCGCCTCGAGGCTGCACAGCTCCTCACGGCTCAGCCCCGCCATGGCCGCCGCGATATCGGCGGCATGCAGGGGAAACAGCCCGCTGACCAGCGCTTTGCCGCAATCGGTCAATCCCACCAGAACACTCCGCCGATCGCCGGGGCAGCGGCTGCGCAGCACCAGGCCACGGGCCTCCAGCTTATCGATCACGTCGGTCATGTTGCCGGGGCTGGTCAGAACGGTGCGGCCCAGCTCTCGCTGGCTCATCGGGCCCTTATGCAGAATCCCCTCCAGCACGCCGAACTGGATCGGGGTCAGACCCGCGCCGGCCAGGCGCGGTTCCACCCGCGCCAATACTGCCCGGCTCGCCCGCAACAGCTTGACATAGACGCGAAGGGCTTCCTCGGACATGGCGCAGCGCTTCTCCCTGCTCAGAGCCGGCACCGGGGCGTGACGCGCGCAGCCCGCCGGTCAGGGATCCCCGCCCCGCCGGGGATCATGGCGGCATTCGATAGTAAACGCATCGGATCAGGGCCTCCGGTTCACCGATCCGCCCGCACCGCTCCGGTCGGGTTGGGCAATGCGACGCATCATCGATCCTCGAAGCCATTTCCAACATCGACTGACCATGATCCGCCGGGACTGTCCGTGTGCGACGGCGTCGCCGACGGTCGGCATGGGCACTGGTGGGGATCAACCGATCAGCGGCGGCTGGGGCACCGCCACCAGCCTCCCAACCGAACGGTCGATCGCCTCACCATATCCACGGCCGCTGGTCTGACCCCGATGGCTTCTCCTGCCTGCTTCATACCAATCGCTCGTCTCGAGGGGCTCGGTTCACGCAACGCCCCGGAAACCCGCCTCTGGATCGGACCGCTAGCGGCTCATCAGCACCGGCAGAGCCGCATGTTCCAGCACGTGGCGCGTCACCCCGCCCAGGATCAGCTGCCGCAGGCGCGAATGCGAATAAGCCCCCATCGCCAGCAGATCGCAGCCGAATTCGGCAGTCGCGGCCAGTAGCCCCGCTCCCACATCGCGCTCACGCGCCTTGAACGTGCCCAGTTCGGCATGCACATTATGCAGCGCGAGATACGGCAGCAGATCCTGCGCCGGCGGGCCACTGCGCTGGTATTCGGCCGCCGACAGCACCCGCACCGCGCTGGCGCGCTGCAGCCAGGGCAACGCCGCCAGCACTGCCGCCGCCGATTCGGCGGTCCCATTCCAGGCGATGCAGACCCGGCTCCCCAAGGTCTGTGGCACCGCCGGCGGCGCAACCAATACCGGCCGGCCGCTATCGAACAAGACGGCATGCAGCGCATCCGAAGACGACACATCCGCCCCGGTATCCGGATGAGCGACCACGGTCAGATCGGCCAGCCTGGCCAGCTGGGCGACCAGATCCTCCTCACGCCCCATGACCGCAGCAAAGCTCGCCGTAGCCCCCAAGGCTCCGGCCCGCGCCTCGGCCAGCACGATCCCATGGCTGGCGACGAAGCGGTCGAACAGAGTGCGCACGGCATGGGCCCGTTCGGCACTCTCCTTCTCCGTCGCCGACATCATCTCCTCGATCATGGCCCCCGACAGCCCCTCTCCGGCCAGCGGGGCAACGTCGCGGGCATCGACGCGCACATGCAGGGCGCTAACATGGGCGTTCCAGAAGGTCGCGGCGGTCAGCGCCGTGCTCAAAGCCGCCTCGCCGGCGGTGGTGCCGGTCAGCGGCAGCAGAATCTTGCGGATAGCCATGGCGTCACTCCCCTTTCCGATGGCCGAGCGAGTTCGCCGGGCCGGGTCTGCGCCGGTCTTTCCCCGGGACCAGCGGCGGGTTCTGCCCCCGGCGCCGGCGCTCAGCCAGATCGCCGCACTGTTAGAATTTATGCGCGGCACCCGGCACGGCGGCACGATCATCACGCGCCATCTCGCATCCTCGGCGTGGCTGCGCACTCTGTCAGGAAGACGAGTCTAAGGGCTCTTGCTCAGCCGGGTCCAGCAGCGAACCGCGATCGGGGGCCAGGCCCAGGGGTGCCGACCGTGTGCTTCCGCGCCAAGTCCGGCATCCCCGGAACCGCAACCTCACGCGCGACAGAATTTTTCAGAGAAATCGTCCTCAACCCGTGTCCCGGCTTGTGAAGGCCCGAATCCTGGCGATCACTTCGCCGAACGCCGCGGCCGCGTCGGTCGCGTCCACCGCCAGCCAGTCGCCCGCCCCCGGATCCGCGGCCACCGCCCGGTCCACCACCTCGACCGTCGCATCCGAGGCATCCAGGCTGCGGCCGGCGACACGGCCCCGCAGCACCGCAGGCGGCACCTGCAGCCAGACTCCCAGAAACGGGCATCCAGACGCAGCAGCCGCAGCCGCGATCGCCGCCCGATCGGCCGCGGCCATAAAAGTGGCGTCGGCTACCACGGAATGGCCCGCAGCAGCGATCGCCCCGGCCGTGGCCGCAAGCTCGGCGAACACCGCGCGGCTCGCCTCCGGCGAATAGGCGTCCGAGCCAAGCCTCGTCTCCGGGGCCACCCCATGCTGGCGCTTGCGGATCTCATCACTGCGCAGCACCACCGCCCCAGGAGCCGCGCCCAGAAACGGGGCCAAGGCACGGGCCAGAGTGGATTTGCCGGCACCTGGCAAGCCACCCACCGCCACCACCGCGGGGGGGGCGGGGCGCAGGTAGGCGCGGGCAGCAGCCAGGTAAAGGTCCGCCGTGCCAGAGGCAGCCCTGCCCCCGCCCTGTGGTTGCCGCTCCAGACGGGCCTCGACATGCGCCCGCACCATGGCACGCAGCGACAGGAAAGGCGCCAGCGCCACCACCAGACCATGATCGCCGGTGCGCGCCAGATAACGGTTCATCACCCGGTTCGCCGCCGGCCGACCCACGCGCTGATCCAGGTCCATCAACAGGAACGCCAGATCATAACCAAGATCGATTGTCGCGAGCGCCTCGTCGAACTCGAGGGCGTCGAATGGCACCGGCCGTCCCTGCCAAAGACACAGATTGCCCAGATGCAGGTCGCCATGGGCGCGCCGCACCAGCCCCGCCGCCTCCCGCGCCTCCAGGGCGGGGCGCGCCCGGTCGAGCGCGGCCAGCAGGGCCGAGTGCCAGGAGTCGATCACCTCGCCCGGCAGGCCAGCCTCCCGCGCTGCCACCACGTTGCCCGCCGCCACCCTGATCAGCGCCGCCACCGCTCCGACCCCATGCACCGGGGCAAGCCCGGCATGGAACGCCGCCACCGCATCGCCCAGCGCGTCCTGCAGCGCCGGGGTCAAGTCGCCCCGCGCAGCGACCGCGTCCAGAAAATCCGCGGCCGGCACCCGCGCCATGCGCAGCACCCAGTCCAGCGGTGCCGGATGATCAGGGAAGAAGTCCAGCCCGCCCTCCACGCCAGGCGCTACCGCCACCACGTCCTGATACAGGCCTGGAGCCATCGGTGCATTCAGGGCGAGTTCACGATGCAGCAGCTGCCGCCGGGTCGCCAGGGTCGAGAAGTCGAGAAATGGCAGCCGCACCGCCTTCTTCAGCTTCCAGGCCGTTGCCAGCCCCAGGAACACCAGCGAGATATGGGTCTCGACCGGCGGGTCAACGCAGAGGCTCCGCAGGAAGCGGATCACCTCGGTCTGGTCAGGCGGGTAGGCGCTCAGGGATAGATCTTGGCGCTGGCCCAGCCCTGACCCTCACGCCGCCAGACCGTCCGGTCGTGCAGCCGGAACGGCATGTCCTGCCAGAATTCGTAATAGTCGGGCAGCAGACGGAATCCGGACCAGTGCGGCGGCCGGGGCACCGTCTCACCGGCAAAGCGCGCCTCGTAATCGGCGACCCGCCGCTCCAGCTCGGCCCGATCGGGCAGTAGCCGCGACTGCATCGAGGCCCAGGCGCCGACCTGCGACAGGCGCGGTCGGGACGCAAAATAATCGTCCGCCTCGGCCTCGGTCACCGGCGCCACCACGCCCTCGATCCGCACCTGCCGGCGCAGCGACTTCCAGTGAAACAGCAGCGCAGCGACCGGATGGGCCACCAACTCCTCGGCTTTGCGGCTTCCGAGATTGGTATAAAACACGAATCCCCGCTCATCGAGCCCGTTCAGCAGCACCATTCGTGCCGATGGCCGGCCATCGCTGCCGATTGTGGCCAAGGTCATGGCGTTGGGATCGTTCGGCTCGCCGGCGATCGCCTCCGCCATCCAGTCCTGGAACCGGCGCAGCGGATCGTCGTTGGCTTCGGTCATCGGGGCTCCCTTGGCGTTCCGTCGCGCGGCGCAGCGACAATCCGACCGCCGCCGCTCGGCATTCTCACCTAGTTTGGCGCCGCGCCCTGCCGGCGCCAACCCCCGCCCCGCGCGCCCAGGCGGGGACGAGAACTGCGACGACGATGCTCCCAGCCTCTTGCCGCTGCCGCCCCGGCCGTGTCAGGACGGTGTCACCGAGCGAAGAAACCAGACTTCAGGAACTGCAGATGCCCGATACGCTTGCCTCCGTCGCCCCCCCGAAGGGCACCCTGATGTCGGGCAAGCGTGGCCTGATCATGGGCGTGGCCAATGAACGCTCGATCGCCTGGGGGATCGCCGCGGCCTGCGCCGCCCAGGGCGCCGAGCTCGCCTTCACCTTCCAGGGCGAGGCGCTGGGCAAGCGGGTGCGGCCGCTAGCCGAAAGCGTGGGGTCCGAGATCGTGCTGCCCTGCGACGTGGCCGAGGATGCCAGCATCGACGAAGCCTTCGCCGGACTGCGTGAGCACTGGCAGGGACTCGATTTCATCGTCCACGCCATCGGCTACGCCGACAAATCCTATCTGCGCGGCCGCTACCTGGACACGCCACGTACCGCCTTTCTGCAGGCCCTCGACATCTCCTGCTATTCGTTCACCGCGGTGTGCCAGCGCGCCGTGCCGATGATGAAGCCCGGCGGCGCCGCACTCACCCTGTCCTACCTGGGCGCCGAACGGGTGATGCCGCACTACAACGTCATGGGGATCGCCAAGGCGGCGCTGGAAGCCTCGGTACGCTACCTCGCCGCCGACCTCGGCGGCGACGGCATCCGGGTCAACGCCATCAGCGCCGGACCAATCCGTACCTTGGCGGCGAGCGGCATCGGCGATTTCCGCTATATCCTGAAATGGAACCAATACAACGCGCCGATGCAGCGCAACGTCACCATCGAGGACGTGGGTGGCGCAGGGCTGTACCTGCTCTCGGAACTGGCCTCCGGCGTGACCGGCGAAGTGCACTACGTGGATTGCGGGTATCATACCGTGGGAATGAAAAACGCGGCGGCGCCGGATATCAGCGTGGTTTCGGATTTGTGAGGAAAAGACAGTAAGGCCAGGGCTTTACCCTGGACCCACCAAAGGCCGGGGGCCTTTGGAAACCCATCCGTTGAGCCGATCCGGCGGCAGAGACAGTTCATCCAGCCAGGAAAGAGCCCATGGCACCGCCGGACGATCTCATTCGCCTTCTGACCTATCCGAACGAACTCCTGTCGCTCGAATACAAGAGCTGGATCGATCTGTCCCAGGAGAAGGGCAAGGCGAAGCTCGCCAAGGCGGCCATCGCTCTCGCCAATCATGGCGGCGGCACGATCGTCATCGGCATGCAGCCTGATAACACGGACGGCGGCGCGCTTGGCCCGCAACGACGGCCTGACACAATCCCTCAGTACAGCCAGGACGCAGTGAACTCGGCGATCAACAAATACGCCGATCCAGAAATCCATTGCGACTTGATGTTCACCAACCATCCGGAGACCGGCATCGAGATCGCGTTCGTGGGCGTGCCGGGCGGGCACAAGGTGCCAGTCATGAGCAGCCGAACGTGCGACAAAGAAATCGAAGCGCGCCGGTGCTACATCCGAAAGCCCGGTCCCAGGAGCGAGGAACCCACCGACGCCAAGGAATGGCATGATCTGCTGGACCGCTGCATCCGAGCGGGCCGCGAAGACATGCTCGATGCCATCCGCGCGATCGTTCTGGGCCATGCCGGCAAACCGCCGGAGGACACGGACCTATCCGCGCTCGTTCAATTCGCCGACGCGGCCCGGATGCGCTGGAACACGAGGATTGAATCTCTGCCGGCCAACGATCCGGCCAGAATGCCGCACGGCCATTACGAACTGGGTTTCAAAATCCTGGGCGTCCGACCCGCGCCAAGCCTCAGCGAATTAAGACGGCGAGTCCACGAGGCCGGACTCATCAATCACACGGGCTGGAGCCCATTCCTGATTTCTACTTCTCGCGAATTCGCCCCCGCCGTGATTGATGATACCATCGAAGCTTGGTTTGGACAGCCAATTAAGAGCCAATTGAGCAGAAAGCCGGCGTTCCTTGTTTTCTGGCGCGCGCGCGCTGACGGAGTTCTGTCCCAAATACGTGGATACGATGAAGACGGCCACGACTTGGTCACGCCCGGAACTTGCTTCGATGTGACATTTCCAATTTTTCGGATTGGCGAGGCGCTTCTGTATGTAAATCGCCTTGCGCGTCTATTCGATGGAGATCCATCAATTCTTGTGCGATGCTACTATTCAGGTCTGAGTGGTCGGCTTCTGAAGAGCCTCGATCCCCGTAGATTCATCACCGATTCCTGGCTGCTAGGGAAAAAGTGCGTGGATGACAGCGCGGAGATGAAAATACAGGCCTCTGTATCCGAGATTGAGGACAACCTCGCGGAGGTTCTGTATCCACTGCTGAAGCCTCTGTACGAAAAGTTCTCATTCTTCGAGTTGCCCGAGGACCTGGTCGTGGCCGAGCTTGAGATCATGAAAAACCACCGATTCTGATGTCCAGGCGCGGACGGCAGAGGCGTCGGAAAGTCGGGGCTGAGCCGCGAAGCGCCTCGTTCGCATACATCAGGCTGATCTTTCGCCGGCCGATCCAGCGCGCGTCCCTCGCCCGGGACACGCCACGGATGCGGGTCCAGGGACCTCAGGTCCCGGGCGGGTCCAGGGCGGAGACCTGGCCTTGCTTCTTCCAACGCCCGACGAGGCCCCTCCATGTCCCACAACAGTTTCGGCCATCTGTTCCGCGTCACCACCTGGGGCGAGAGTCACGGCCCGGCGATCGGCTGCATCGTTGATGGCTGTCCGCCGCGCATCCCGCTTTCGGAGGCCGACATCCAGCCCTGGCTGGACCGTCGCCGTCCCGGCCAGTCGAAGTTCACCACCCAGCGTCAGGAGCCGGATGCGGTGCGCATTCTCTCGGGCGTGTTCCAGGGCCAGACCACCGGCACGCCGATCGCGCTGACGATCGACAATATGGACCAGCGTTCCAAGGATTATGGCGAGATCGCCGAGCGGTTCCGTCCCGGCCATGCCGATCTGACCTATGAGCTGAAATACGGCATTAGCGACTGGCGTGGCGGCGGGCGCAGTTCCGCGCGGGAGACGGCGAGCCGGGTCGCTGCCGGGGCGGTGGCGCGGCTGGTGCTGGGGGCTGGCGTGCGCATTCGTGGCGCGCTGGTGCAGATCGGCGCGCGGGCGATCGATCGGGCACGCTGGGACTGGGACCAGGTGGACGCCAACCAGTTCTTCTGTCCCGATCCGGCGGCCGCCGCGTCCTGGGAGGAATATCTGGGCGAGGTGCGCAAGGCCGGATCCTCGGTCGGCGCGGTGATCGAGGTGGTGGCCGAGGGCGTGCCGCCGGGGCTGGGGGCGCCGATCTACGGCAAGCTCGATGCCGATCTGGCCGCCGCCTTCATGGGCATCAACGCGGTCAAGGGCGTCGAGATCGGCGCGGGCTTCGCCGCCGCCGCGCTGAGCGGGGAGGAGAATGCCGACCAGATGCGCATGCGGGACGGCGAAGTCGTGTTCGGCTCCAACCAGGCCGGCGGCATTCTGGGCGGCATTTCCACCGGCCAGCCGGTGGTGGCGCGGTTCGCGGTCAAGCCGACGAGTTCCATTCTCACCCCGCGCCAGGGCGTCAACCGGTCTGGACAGGAGGTGGACGTCAGCACGCGCGGCCGCCATGATCCCTGTGTCGGCATTCGCGCGGTGCCGGTGGGCGAGGCGATGATGGCTTGCGTGCTGGCCGATCATCTCCTGCGCCAGCGCGCACAGAATCCGGACGCTCCGGAGCGGGCGCGGCTGCCGCGGAACTGAAGCCGCCCCGGCTGCACGGTGCTGGTGCAACCGGTTTCGCATGACCGATCGAACACGGCTTCGGGAAATCCTTGGCAGATTCGTCGAGAACGCTTGACGATCCTGGATCTTTGCCTCTCTAACCAGTGGTAATTCCGATCAATGTGGCGGTGTCATGGCCAAGCGCGCGCTCTCTCCCGATCAGGCCATCCTGGAAGGCTTCATCGCCTTGGTCGGGGCGGCGCTCTGGCGCGAACGCTTGCACAGCCTCAGCCAGGACACCGCCAACGGCTCGCGGGCCGGCAGGGCCCTGCTGCAGCGCCATGCCATCGAATTGCTGCTCCAGCGTCTGGGTCAGCGGTCGAACCGGGCGCGTTCGGCCGCCGAAGTACGCATCGCGGCGCTCGCCGCCGATGCGGTCAGCCTCGCCGACCGTCTTTCACCCGCCGGCCGTGACCGGCTGCGCGCGCGACTGCGCGAGGGCCTGGCGGGCGAAGCGACCCTGGTGCCGGTCTTTCACCTGTTGCGCACCGCCGCTCTGCAAGCGTCCCGAGGCTTCGAGGTCTGCTTTGCCGGACTGGACGAGGCGGCGCCCTTCGACCTGCTGCTGCGCCGCGACGGCGTGGAGGCCGAACTGGTCTGCGATGTCGTCTCGGCCGAGGACGGCCGTGACGTCCATCGCGGCGCCTGGTTCCGCCTCGCCGACCGGATCGACCCGGATCTGCAGACCTGGCTCGCCGCGCATCCCGGCCGCTACCTGCTGAAGATGACCTTGACCGAGGGGCTGCAAGGCAGCTTGCGCGAACAGCCGGCCGAGCGTGATACGCTGGCGGAGTTGCATGCCCGCATCCGGACCATGCTGCAGGACCGTCGCCGCGCCGATCAGGATGCGGCGGTGGTACTTCGGCTCGATCCGCTGCTGCTGGCCGCCGCGCAGGCGGACGAGACCGGTCTGCTGTCCTCGCTGCGGCAGGAATTCGGGCCGGAGGCGCATCTGTCGGTTACCGCCGCCGGCGGCGGCGTGTTCGTGATGGCAGCGCGGGCCGGCCGGGAGAACGAGGTGGCCGCCGCGATCCGCCGGCGGCTCGCCGCGATCGCGCCGACACGGCTGACCGGCACACGACCCGGCATTCTGGCGATGTTCGTCGAGGACACCGACCGTGCCGAGTGGCGCAGCCTGAGAGAGCGTCTGGAACTGGAGGGCGAGGCCCGGCAATTCCTGACCCATCCCGAGGCGCGGCCGGTGGTCGCCGTCACCTGCGCCTCTCGGCTGGAATTATTCGGCCTGCCCGAGCCCGATGGGGTAGCCGATGGGGAATTGCGCTTCCGCAATCCGGCCCATCCTTCAGCTCGCGTGGCGGCGCTCGCGCCGGCCGTGGTCTCGTCGGTGTAGCCGACCGGGCCTGGCGCCCGCTCCCTCGGCGCCAGGGTAGCGAGCCGAACCCGCATCTTCGGCACGATCGATCACCCGAGGAACGCATCTTCGGGGCGATGGACTTACGGGCGTTGACCTTTGGGCCAGGAATTTCATCAGCTGCGGCTCCCATCCCGGCAGACGGGGCGGCTGGTCCTGGCAGCGTGCCTGCATTAGCGTTCGCGCCTCGTCGAGCGGGAGGAAGCGCGGATGCGGCTCAAGGACAAGATCACCCTGGTCACCGGCGCCGGCGGAGGTTTCGGCGAAGGCATTGCGCGCGCCTATGTGCGCGAAGGCGCAAGAGTGGTGGTCGCAGACCTGAACGGCACCGCGGCACGCCGCGTGGCGGGGGAGCTCGGCGAGGCGGCGATCGCCATCGAGGGTGACGTGCGCCTCGGCGCAGATGTCCAGGCGATGGTCGAGGCCGCGGTGCAACGCTGGGGCGGGCTCGACGTGGTGGTGAACAACGCCGGCACCACCCACAAGAACCAGCCGATGCTGGAGGTGGACGAGGCGGGTTTCGACCTCGTGTTCGATGTGAACGTGAAGTCCATCTACTGGATGATGCAGGCCGCGCTGCCGGTGCTGCGCCGGCAGGGCCGCGGGGGATCGATCATCAATATCGGCAGCACCGCCGGCATCCGCCCGCGCCCTGGGCTGGTCTGGTACAACGGCACCAAGGCGGCGGTGAACATCATGAGCCAGTGCATGGCGATCGAAGTCGGTCCGGAGAATATCCGGGTCAACTCGATCTGTCCGGTGATCGGCGCGACCGGCCTGCTGGAACAGTTCATGGGCCTGCCGGACACGGCCGAGAACCGGGCCAAATTCCTGGCCACCATCCCGCTGGGGCGGATGAGCCAGCCCTCCGACATCGCCAATGCGTGTGTCTGGCTGGCCGAGGACGCCTCGTCCTTCATCACCGGGATCCTGCTGCCGGTGGATGGCGGCCGCACCGCGTGAACATCCTGTCGATCCAGTCCTGGGTCGCCTATGGCCATGTCGGCAACGCCGCCGCGATGTTCCCGCTGCAGCGCCTGGGGGCGGAGGTCTGGGCGATCCAGACTGTGCAATTTTCCAACCACACCGGCTATGGCGCCTGGACGGGGCAGGTTTTCAGCGGCGATATGGTCCGCGACCTGGTGGATGGCATCGCCGCCCGCGGCGTGCTGGGCGCCTGCGATGCCGTGCTGTCGGGCTATCTCGGTGATCCGGGGATCGGGCTGGCCGTGCTGGACGCGGTGGCGCGGGTGCGGGAGGCCAACCCGAGGGCGCTGTATTGCTGCGATCCGGTGATCGGCGATTACGGCCGCGACGTGTTCGTCCGCCCCGGCATCCCCGAACTGATCCGCGACCACGCGCTGCCTGCCAGCGACATCGCCACCCCCAATCAGTTCGAACTTGAACATCTGACGGGATTGCAGGTGCGGGGGCTCGAAGACGCCAAGACGGCCGCCCGTGCGCTCGCCCGGCGGCTGCGCGCGGACGGACCCCGGGCGGTACTGGTCACCAGCCTGGCCACCGCGGAAACGCCGGACGACCATCTCGATCTGCTGGTGGCCGAGGGCGAGGCCTGCCACGTGCTGCGCACCCCGCGCCTCGCGATCACCCCCAATGGTGCCGGGGATGCGATCGCTGCGCTGTTCCTGTTCCATTACCTCGCGTCAGGCTGCGCCAAGCGGGCATTGGAGGCAGCTGCGGCCTCGGTGTTTGGCCTGCTGCGCCGCACCGCGGAGGCCGGCGCCGCCGAGATTCTGCTGGTGGCGGCGCAGGAGGAACTGGTCGCACCGAGCTTGCGGTTCACCGCCCGGCCCTGCTGAGCGGACTTGCCATCGACCCGGATGGCACCTGGTCATACCGGATTGGTATGAACACAAAACATTGTGCGCCGCACACCTGATATTTGCACCCCATCGATCCGGGCGCGCATACTGAAACCTTGAGGGTCGGACGGCCCAACGCAGCGATCCGGAGCGACGATCCGCACCGAAGACCACGCCGAGGCCGGTAACCGATCTGCCCGAATGGGAGGGAGAGGTTCATGACGCTCGCAGCGATCCTGAAGCATAAGGGCCACGATGTTTCTGTGGTGGCGCCGGGGGCGAGTATCGCCGAGGTCGTCACGGTTCTGAGCAACCGGCATATCGGCGCGGTGCTGGTCCGTGACGGCGCCGATGCGCCGCTCGGCATTCTCAGCGAACGCGATATCGTAGCCAGCCTGGCGGCCAATGGGGCCCGCACGCTGGAGATGACCGCGGGCCAGCTGATGACACGGGCGGTCAAGACCGCGTTGCTGCGCACCTCGGTAGGCGAGGCCATGTCCATCATGACGACAGGGCGGTTCCGCCATCTGCCGGTGATGGATCGCGGCGAACTCGTCGGCCTGGTCTCGATCGGCGACGTGGTCAAAGCCAAGATCATGGAGCAGGAGCACGAGGTGACCGAGCTGCGCGCCTATGTCGCCGGCGCCGCCTGAGAAACCAGGACGAACGCAATCATGCCGGGGCCGTCGCCCGGATCGATCCCCTGTCAGGGTTCCAGGGCTGTGGTTTGACTCTGCGGGGTGAACAGCGATCGACGTTGTTCCCAGCAGCACGGATGCGGGGCATGCCGCTCCGCAACCGACGGTTACCGCTGACCCTGGCCGTCAATATCGCCGGTAGGACAGGAACTTCCCGCTCATGGCGATCTTCACCCGATCGCCCTTTTGGTCGGGCTGGCGTTCCAGGGTCATGTCGAAGTCGATGGCGCTCATGATGCCATCGCCGAACTCCTCCTGGATCAGTTCCTTCCAGGTAGTGCCGTAGACCATCACCAGCTCGTAGAAGCGGTAGATCAGCGGATCGGTCGGCACCGCGGTGGGCAGCGATCCGCGATAGGGGATTTCCTGAAGCAAGGCCGCCTCGGCTTCGTCCAGACCGAACAGGGCGGCGGTCTTCTCGGCGGTCTCTGGCGTCATCGACATCTGGCCCAGGATCGCCGCGCAGGTCCAGGTGGGCGCGTGGCCCAGCCTGGCGGCGATATCGTTCCAGCTCCAGCCTCGCTGCTTCTTGATCGCGACCAGCTTGCGTCCCAGCGCGGCCTTGGCGTCGTTCATACCCTGCGCCTCAGCCCGCTGCCGGCGCCCAGGGCGGCCCGGCCTCGATCGGCAGGCTCTCGTCACGGCTCCATTCGTTCCACGACCCGAAATACATCCGCACGTCCTCGATCCCAGCCTGTTTCAGGGCGACCAGCGTATTTGAAGCCCGCGCGCCTTTGAAGCAGTAGAGATAGACCGGCGTATTCGCCGCAACCCCTACGGTGTGGCACTCGGCTAGGGTCTCGTCCCGGCTCTTGAACATCGGCCCCGCGGCGGTAGGCTTCATCAGCCGGTACCATTCCAGCCAGCGCGCGCCGGGGATGCGCCCCTTGCGCGGGCAGAAATCCTTGCCGTAGGGCGAGGAGCTATCGGCGATCCACTCATCCACGTCGCGCACATCCAGCTTGATGACGGAGGAATCGCCTATGGCCGCCAGCATCTCGTCGCGATCGACCATCATCTCCATTCCCGCATCGGACAGCGGGAACCGCTTCGGCTCGGCCATCACGGGCTCGGTCGAGACCGGCAGGCCGGCGGCTTTCCAGGCCTGCAATCCGCCATGCAGCACCATCGCCTTCGGGTAGCCCAGATATTTGAGCAGGAAATAGCCGCGGCAGGACTGGCCGAAGCCGGAATTCATGCTCTCCTCGTAGACCACCGCCGTCTCGGCCCCGGACAGCCCAACCGCGCCGAACGCATCGGCGAATTTCTGGCGCAATTCGGCGATGCCCTCCGGCGTGGATGTGGCGAGATAGGTGAAAATGTCGTGCAGATTGACTGCGCCCG